>JBEVDC010000178.1:0-11503 GCA_040514195.1 Candidatus Limnocylindrales bacterium
ACCGCGAGGCCGAAGCCGAAGACGAGGGTGCCGTGCGCCTGGAGCCAGAGCAGGGCCCGCGTGGTCCGGCTCGCCCCGTCGCCGGGTGAGCCGCGGCGAAGGGCGAACGGCAGCAGCAGGCTGGGCAGGATGAGCCCGATGGCCAGGGCGATGTGGCTGCCGAGGATGACGGGGAACAGGCCGGACACGGGGCTTCGAAATCGTACTCGCTCTCGTGCCCCAAGCCGTCGGGTGCCCATGAACGTGGGTGCCCATGAACGTGCAGTGCCCAGGGCCGGGCTCAGTCGACGCGCTCGGCCACCAATGCGACCCACTCCCCTTCCTCGTCCCGGCCCGTGACATGGAAGCCGGCCGCCGCCAGGGCTCGTCGGACCTCCGGCTCACGATCCAGGTAGATGCCGCTGGCCAGCAGCCGGCCGCCCGGCTTGGTCGCCTCGTAGAGCCGGGCGGCCAAGCCCACGAGGAGGCCGGCGATGAGATTGGCCAGGACGACGTCGAACGGCCCGCCAGTCGTGGGCAAGGATCCTTCCCTCGCCTGGACGCGCCGTGCGACATGGTTGCGCTGGGCGTTCGTGGTCGTCGCTTCGATGGCCAGGGGGTCGATGTCCAGACCGACGACGTGTGCTGCGCCGAAGCGCGCCGCAGTGACCGCCAGGATGCCCGAGCCGCAGCCGACGTCGACGACAGAGGCTCCCGACAGCCGTCCCTCGTCGGCCAACCGTTCGATGCCGACGAGACAGAGCCTGGTCGTCGGGTGCAGGCCGGTCCCGAAGGCCATGCCCGGGTCGAGCGCGACCACGACCTCGTCGGCGACACGTCGATGCCGTCGCCAGGTCGGTCGGACGACGACTCGCCGGCCGAGCCGCATGACCGGGAAGTGCCGCTTCCACGCGTTGGCCCAGTCGGCCGCCCAGACCTCACGCGTCTCCAGCGCGCCTATTGGGCGAAGTCCGAAGGCCTGCAGGTGACCCAGGTCCGCCGCGGCCCGACCAACCAGGACCTCGGCGGCCCCACGATCCGTCGCGGGCAGATAGGCGCGCACGATGGCGGGACGGAGCGGATCGACACGTGCACCGAGGCCCTCGTCGACCAGTTCGAAGGCGGGTTCCACGCTCACGCCCCCGGGCGCGATACGCGAGAGGATCTCCGAGACGGCCTCCACGGCTTCCGTGTCAGCGCTCACCGTCAGCTCCAGCCACAGGTCCCCGGCCGTGCCGCTGGCCGACTGCTCGCCCGCGTTCAGCTGATCGCGTCCTTGACCTTGTCGAACAGGCCTTTCTCGTGCTTGCCGTTGGCCTCGCCGGCCTCGGCCGCGAACTCGGCCAGCAACTCTCGTTGGCGCTTGGAGAGCTTGGTCGGGATCTTGACGTCGACGAGGACGTGAAGGTCGCCCCGCACCCCGGAGCGGCGCAAGTGGGGCACGCCCTTGCCGCGCAGCCGGATCTCGGTCCCCGGCTGGGTGCCAGGCTTGACCTCGATGACCTCCGTGCCATCGGCGGTTGGCACGGTCACCGTCGCCCCAAGGGCGGCCTGCGCGATGGAGAGCGGTAGGTCGAGGAAGAGCTCGGTGTCGCGACGCTGGAGATGCGGGTGGGGCGTGACGTGGGCGACGACGTAGAGGTTGCCGAAGGGACCACCGCGCGGGCCCGCCTCGCCCTCGCCGGTCAGGCGGACCTGGTGGCCTTCGTCGATGCCCGCCGGCATCGCCACCCGCAGCTTGCGCCGCCGCTCCACTCGACCTTCACCGCGGCAGGTCGTGCACGGCTCCGCCACGATCTGGCCCTGGCCGTTGCAGCGTGGACAGGCACTCACGTTGACCATCTGACCCAGCATCGTGGAGCGCACCGAGCGGACCTCGCCGGTGCCATTGCACTGTGGGCAGGTCGTCGGCGTGGTGCCCGCCTTGGCGCCGCTGCCCGAGCACGTCTCGCAGCGCCCGAGCGCACTGAACTCGATCTCTTTGTCGGCGCCGGCGATCGACTCGGCGAACGTCAACCGGAGGTCGTAGCGGAGGTCAGCGCCGGCCGGGGGACGGCCGCGACGGCTGGCGCCCGGTGCGCCCTGTCCGAAGAAGGCGTCGAAGAGGTCGCCGAAGCCCTGGAAGCCGCCGAACGGACCACCCTCGGGACCACCGCCGAGGCCGGCCCGGCCGAAGGTGTCGTAAGCCTGCCGGCGCTGGGGATCGGACAGCACCTGGTAGGCCTCGTTGATCTCCTTGAAGCGGTCATCCGCGCCGGCCGCGGTGCTGACGTCCGGGTGCCACTGCTGGGCGAGCCTGCGGAAGGCCCGCTTGATGTCTCCGTCCGACGCGCCGCGCGGCACGCCGAGGATGTCGTAGTAGTCACGTTGGGAAGCCATGCCAGGGGAAGTATAGGTTCGAGCGCTGCCGACCCATACGCGCCGGCCAGCGATGGCTGGATCGACGCCGGCGCGTGGCGGCCCGCTACTTTCGGAGCAAGAGGTCCAGGCGGCGAGAGCAGATCGCCAGGCCGATGGCGCCCATGGCGCAGAGGTAGGCGACCGGGATGAGCAATTGCGGGCCGACGTCCCCGAGCGTCAACGATCGGATCAGGAAGATGCCCTGGTAGAGCGGCGTGACGGCCACGATGGCCTGGAGCAGCGGTGGATAGGTCGTGATCGGGAAGAACGTCGCCGAGAACAGGAAGAGCGGGATCTGGACAAGGGCGATGAGGTCGAAGTCCTGGATCTTGCGCATGAAGGTCGTGGCCGCCATGCCGACGGCCGAGAAGGCGAAGCCGATGAGCACCGAGGCGGGGATCGAGAGGATCGACCAGGCCGACTCGACGAGGCCGAGGACGACCATCACGACATAGAACCCGATGGCATACGCCGTGCCGCGCATGAGCGCCCAGCCGATCTCGCCGACGGCCACATCGGTCACGCCCAGTGGCGTGGCCAGGATGCCGTCGTAGGTCCGCTCGAAATGGAGCTTGAAGAAGATGTTGAACGTGCTCTCGTAGATGGCCCCGTTCATGGCCGCCGTAGCCATCATCGCCGGCGCCACGAACGCGGCGTACGAGACCGTCTGCCCATTGGCCAGGGTCACGTCGCCGACGATGGCACCGAGGCCGAAGCCCAGGCTGAGCAGATAGAAGAGCGGCTCGAAGGCGCCAGATACGATGACCAGCCAGATCCGCCGATAGACGAGGATGTTGCGCTCGATGAGGTGGCGAGCACCCATCCCCGGCAGGGGCAGGACCAGGAAGTCGCGGGCCGGCGCAGGCGCAGTCATACCACCAGCCGCCGATACAGGCCGCGGCGGGCCAGGAACAGCCCGACGCCGACATAGGCGAGCAGGACACCGAGGTGCGCCAGCGAAACGAGCGGCTCGGCCAGGCCGAGCACCAGATCCCGGGTCAACGCCACGCCGTTGTAGAGCGGCGTCACCCAGGCCACGACCTGGAGCACCTCGGGCAGCCGTTCGATGGGGAAGAAGGTGCCGCTGAAAAGGTAGAGCGGCATGATCACGAAGCGGAAGATCGTGCTGTAGATCTGGGCGGGGTCGCCGGTGATCCTCGAGGCGACGAAGATCATCAGCGGGCTGAAGGCGAAGCCGGTCAGCATCGCCGCCGGGATGGCCAGGATGGCGCTCGGGCCGCGCGGGACGCCGAAGACGACCATGACCGCCAGGAAGGCGGCTGCCGTGGTCAGGAGCCGGAAGCCGATCCAGCCGACCTCGCCGACGAGCAGGTCCCACGTGCGAAGCGGCGTGGCCAGCATCGCCTCGTAGTTGCGCCACCACATGATGCGTGCGGAGATCGGGAAGCTCGACTCGAAGGTCGCCGTCTGCATGGCGCTGCCCGCCATCAGGCCAGGCGCGATGAAGGCCAGATAGGTCAGGCCGGCCGGGATGACCGCACCCGCGCCGCCACCGGGGCCGATGAGCGAGCCGACCCCGAAACCCATCGCGATCATGAACAGGACGGGGTTCAGGAAGGAGGTGAAGATCGAGCCACGCCACGTGCGCCGATAGACCCACAGGTGGCGTTGGAGGACCCTCAGCCCGGGCGCCAGCAGCCCGCTGCCCAGACCGGCGGCGCCACCACCGGGCAGCCGACCGGAGCGTCCCTCGATCGGTCCGCTGGCGACGGCCATCAGTCGATCAGCGTACGGCCGGTGAGGCGGAGGAAGACGTCCTCCAGCGTGGCTCGCCGGACGAGGCTGCTCTCTGGGTGAAGGCCGGCGCTGTGCAGGCGTTCGATGACAGCCTCGCCGTCGGGCGTGTAGAGCAGGACGCGATCAGGGCGCTGCTCGACGCGCTCGACGAGGTCGCCGAGGTCGATCTCGGCGATCCGCGCTGCGGCATCGATCCCCTCGTCGAAGCGCAATTCGAGGACTTCGCGCGACACATGCTCCTGGATGAGTCGGCGGGGTGAGCCCTCGGCCACGATCTTCGCGTTGTCCATGACCACGAGCCGGTCGCAGAGCTGCTCGGCCTCATCCATGTAGTGCGTCGTCATGACCAGCGTCGAACCCTGTCGTTTCAGCTGGTAGAGCCGCTCCCAGAGGAGGTGACGCGCCTGTGGGTCGAGGCCGGTCGTCGGCTCGTCCAGGAGGACCAGCGTCGGGTCGGCGATAAGGGCGCGGGCGATCGTCAGTCGGCGCTTCATGCCTCCGGACAGCGGCTCGACCTGACTCCCCGCCCGATCGGCGAGCTGCACGAACTCGAGGAGCTCCTTGGCCCGGCGGTGAGCGTCCGCCCGCGGGACCTCGAAGTATCGCGCGTAGATGAGCAGGTTCTCGAGGACCGTCAGCTCGGTGTCGAGGTTGTCCTGCTGAGGCACGACGCCGAGCTGCGCCCTTATCCGCGCTCCGTCGCGATCCGGGTCCAGGCCCAGGACTCGGAGCGTGCCTTCGCTCTTGGGCGAGACGCAGCCGATCATGCGCATCGTCGACGTCTTCCCGGCGCCATTCGGGCCCAGGAAGCCGAACGCCTCGCCGGTCCCGACGTCGAAGTCGATGCTATCGACGGCCGTGAAGTCGCCGAAGCGCTTGGTCAGGCCCTGGGCGTGGATGAGCGCGCCGTCGTGGCGCGCATGGCCGTCGACGCGGTTCGCCGCCGACGCGGTCGCGGCAGCGTCGGCAGGCATCGGGACGGTCGGCTGGTCGGTCGGGGCGCTGGTCACGAAGTGCGATGGTAGCCGTTTGCGGCCGATGCCTCCGCCCGACCCGGCAGCCCGGTGTGGCCGGAGCCATGCACGATCTTGCAGCGGCCGACCGCCACGAGCGGCCGACCTTGCTGCGCGACCCGGCGAGGAGGTCAGACCTCCTTGAATTCGCCCTCGACGGCTTCGTCTGCCTCGTCGGCACCCTCGCCAGCGCGAGCGCCCGTGCCATCGGCGCCATCGTCGGCGTCACCGGCGCCTCCGGCCGCTTCCTCGGCTCCGGCACCGTCTGCGCCGCCACCCGCGGGGGTGTCGTAGTCGATCGGGCCGGTCTGCGCGTACGCAGCGGTGGCGACCTTCTGGAGTTGCTCGGAGAGTGCTGCGGCCGACGCCTTGACGGCCTCGATGTCAGTTCCCTTGAGCGCCTCGCGAACGGCCTCGATCCGGCGCTCGGCCTCGGCCCGGTCGGCAGCGTCGACCTTGTCGCCCAGGTCGCGCAGCGTCCGCTCGGCCTGGAAGGCGAGGGCGTCCGCCTGGTTGCGGGTCTCCACCTCGTCCCGCCGCGCCTTGTCCTCCTCGGCATGCTCCTGGGCCTCACGAACCATCTTGTCGACGTCTTCCTTGGAGAGCATCGATGAGGCGGTGATCCGCACCTGCTGCTCGCGCCCGGTGGCACGGTCCTTGGCCTTGACGTCCAGGATGCCGTTGGCGTCGATGTCGAAGGTGACCTCGATCTGGGGCACGCCACGCGGCGCCGGTGGGATGCCGTCGAGGATGAACTTGCCCAGGGTCTTGTTGTCGGCGGCCATCTCGCGCTCACCCTGGAGGACATGGATCTCGACCTGCGGCTGGGAGTCGGACGCGGTCGAGAAGGTCTGGCTCTTCGAAGTCGGGATGGTCGTATTGCGGTCGATCAGCCGTGTCATCACGCCGCCCAGCGTCTCGATGCCCAGCGAGAGCGGCGTCACGTCGAGGAGCAGGACGTCCTTGACGTCGCCGGCCAGGACGCCGGCCTGGATGGCGGCGCCGATGGCCACCACCTCATCCGGGTTGACGCCCTTGTTGGGCTCCTTGCCGCCGAAGAGCGCTTTGACCGCCTCGACCACGGCCGGCATGCGGGTCATGCCGCCGACCAGGATGACCTCGTCGATCTCGGTCGGCTTGAGGCCGGCATCCTTGAGCGCGGAGGTGACGGGCTTCTTGGTCTTGTCGATGAGGTCGGCGACGAGGTCCTCCAGCTTGGCGCGCGAGAGCGTCATCAGCAGCATCTTGGGTCCGCCCGAGTCGGCGGTGATGTAGGGCAGGTTGATCTCCGTCTGGGTCGCAGAGCTGAGCTCGATCTTGGCCCGCTCAGCCGCCTCCTTGAGGCGCTGCATGGCCTGCTGGTCGGTCGTCAGGTCGATGCCCTGGTCCTTCTTGAACTCGGCCACGAGCCAGTCGATGACGCGCTGGTCGAAGTCGTCGCCGCCGAGGTGCGTGTCTCCGTTGGTGGCCTTGACCTCGAAGACGCCGTCGCCGAGCTCGAGGATGGAGATGTCGAAGGTGCCGCCGCCGAGGTCGTAGACGGCGATCTTCTCGTCCTTCTTCTTGTCCAGGCCGTAGGCCAGGGCCGACGCGGTCGGCTCGTTGATGATGCGCTTGACATCGAGACCCGCGATCCGGCCGGCGTCCTTGGTCGCCTGGCGCTGCGTGTCGTCGAAGTAGGCGGGCACCGTGATGACCGCCTCGGTGACCTTCTCACCCAGGTAGGCCTCGGCGTCCGTCTTGAGCTTCTGCAGGATCATGGCGCTGATCTCGGGCGGCGTGTAGCCGGTGCCGTCGACCAGCTTGACCTTGAGGCCATCGCTCTTGCCGTCACGTTCGACGGCGTAGGGCACCAGGCCCTTGGAGCGCTGGACCTCCGGGTCATCCCATCGACGACCCATGAACCGTTTGATGGAGTAGATGGTGTTGGCCGGGTTGGTGATCGCCTGGCGCTTGGCGACCTGGCCGACCAGCCGCTCCCCGGTCTTGGTGAAGGCCACGACCGAAGGCACGGTCCGACCACCCTCTGCGCTGGGGATGACGGTCGGCTCGCCGCCCTCCATGACTGCCACGACCGAGTTGGTGGTGCCGAGGTCGATGCCGATGATCTTGCCCATGGTTAGTCATTGCCTCCGGATCCGGCATCGGGGCCGGGTTGGTCAGGTCCCTGGTCGGGGCCGGGCTGGGGATGGCGGCCCACGGTCGGGCCGGTACGGTCAGCGGAGGGTCCGGATGGGCCGGCACCCCTGCGGGAGTTCTTGGCGACGGCGACGAGCGACGGTCGAAGGATCCGATCCCGGACTCGATAGCCGCGCTGGATCTCAGCCACCACCGTCTCGTCGAGCGCGTCGTCGGTCTCGACGTGCGAGAGCGCCTCGTGCTCGCGTGGGTCGAAGGGCCGCCCGAGCGCCTCGATCGGGGTGACGCCCTCCGACTCGAGGAGCATGCGCAGCTTGCGGTCGATGGCCGCCATGCCCTGCACCCAGCCGTCGCTGGCGAGCGTCTCGGGCATGGCCTCGATGGCCCGGTCGAAGTCGTCGGCGATGGTCAGGACCTTGCGCAGGAGCGACTCGTTGGCCAGGCCAGCCGACTGTTCGCGTTCGAGCTCCGTGCGGCGCTTGTAGTTCTGGAAGTCGGCGGCGATGCGCTGCATGGCGGCCAGGTTCTCCGCCGCTTCCTTGATGGCTGCGTCTCGCTCGCCGTCCAGCTCTGTCACCTGATCCATCAGCTGGGCCACGCTGGGCGTCTCGAGCGCGTCGATGCGCTCCTGGGCTCGGGTCCGGTGGGTCGGCATGCGCTTGGCCTCAGGCATAGAGGTGGTCGACGAGCTCGTTCATGAGCGCGCTCACGTAGCGGACGGTCGAGATGGCATGCGGGTAGGCCATGCGGGTCGGCCCGAGGATGCCGACGACGCCCGACGCCCGGCCCCGGCGGCCATATGGCGCCAGGACGAGAGCCACATCGTGCATCTCGATGGAGCGATTCTCGGCGCCGATGTAGACGCGCACGTCGCCCGAGTCGGTCACCTCGTGGACGAGGTCGCCGAAGTAGACCCGATCCTCGAGCAGCGCGAAGACCCGGCGGACCTTGTCGGTCTGCGCGAACTCGGGCGCCGCCATGACGTTGAGGAGGCCCTCGCTGAAGACATCGTCCACGGTCGTGGCGTCGAACTCACGCATGGCGCGCTCGATGCGCTCAGCGATGCGAGCGGCGAGGCGGTCGGTCTCGTCATCGAGCGGCAGGGCGCGGACCACGGTCGTCATCTCGGTGGCGGCCAGGCCCGCGAGACGCTCGTTGAGCGACTGGGCGATGCCATCGAGACCGGCCTGATCGGTCCCGGCGTCGAGCGGCACGAGGAGCTGTCGGACGGCGCCGTCAGCCAGGACCAGGATGAGGCTCGCCCGGCGGTCACCAGCCTCGACAAGGTCGAGTCGGCGCAGGCGCGAGGCCTCAGGCTTGGCGGGCGTGGCGAGGCCGGCGGAGTGGGTGGCCCCTGCCAGGGTCGAGGCGGCGAGGCGGAACCACTGCTCGCTCGCGAACTCGACCTGCCCGAACTGGTGGCGGATCATGAGCTGCTCGACGGGCGCCAGAAGGACGGCCTCGGAGATCGACTCGACATAGAGGCGATAGCCGGCGTCGGTCGGCACACGGCCTGCGCTCGTATGCGGGCTGCGCAGGAGGCCGGCACGCTCCAGCTCGGCCATGACGTTGCGGACCGTGGCGGAACTGACGTCAAGGTTGTACTTGACGACGAGCGCCTGGCTGGCCACCGGCTGGGCGGTGGCAACGTATTCGTCGATGATGGCCCGCAGGATGGCCGCGGAGCGCGGGTCGAGCGGGCCGGGGCGGTCCTTGCGTCTCGCCACGCCTGCTGGTCCTCGTTTCTCGGTTCGATCGGGCGGGTTAGCACTCTCGGCTTGCGAGTGCTAACTCCCTGTGGCGCATGGTAGCAGTCGCCGGCGCAGAGTGTCAACGCGCCACGATGCCCTCGACCATGGCGGGATCGAACGCGGAGGGGCCCTCCGCCCGGACCGTCCTTGACCCACCGGCCATCCTGGTCGAGACTGGGTGTCACGAGCGCGCGGACGCACGAAACGCTCCATACGGAGGTGATGGTGGTGGCCGGCATACCAGGACCCGCCCAGGGCGAGGCGGCGCGTCTCGGGTTGACGCCTGACGCGGCGACCGAGGCTCGAACGGCCGGGAGCGCGGACCGCGCACGACTCGACGAGGAGGAGCTGCGGGCCCTCGAGCGCGCCGAATTCTACGGCGGCGCGGATCCGGAGCCGACACCAGCGTCGACGGGTGATGGCATCCTCGAGCGTCTCAGGCACTGGCTTCGGCGCTCCGGCTGAGACAGGCGACCGGATCCCGTTCGTCGGGCTCGACATCCTCCGAACATGCGTTTCGGCGCCGCCTTGTGGGTCAATCGCACCACGTGGCCGGCACTTCGCGACATCGCGAGCCGCGTCGAGGCAGCCGGCTTCGACTCCCTGTGGGCCGACGACCACCTCCTCGCCGACGAGGGCGACTGGACGGACGCCAAGTTCGAAGGTTGGCTGACGCTGGCGGCTTGGTCGCAACTGACGTCCCGGCTGCGGCTCGGGCTCCTTGTCGGGGCCAATACGTTCCGCAACCCTGGTTTGACCGCCAAGCTGGCCACGACGCTCGACCATCTCAGCGACGGGCGGGCCATCCTGGGCCTGGGCGGCGGCTGGTTCGAGCGCGAGCACGACGCCTTCGGGCTCGACTTCGGGGCGGGCTTCGGGGAGCGACTGGATCGCCTGGACGAGGCAGTCGGGCTCATCCGTCGGTTGCTCGACGGTGAGCAGGTGACGCACCAGGGTCCGACCTACCGCATGCGCGACGCGGTCATCGCCCCGCGCCCGGTGCAACGGCGGCTGCCGATCCTGATCGGGGGCTCTGGGCCGCGCAAGACGCTCCTCACGACAGCCAGGTATGCGGACCTGTGGAACGGCTATGGCGACCCGGCTCGCATCGCCGATCGGGATGCCATCCTGCGAGCCCACTGCGAGGCCGTCGGACGGGACGAGCGGGAGATCGCGCGGACCGTGACCATGGACGTCGTCGTCCGCGACAACCCGGTCGCTGCGCGGGCAGCCTACGACGTGATGGCCGAGCGGCACGGGCTCGCGGGCCGCGTCGGCAGCGACGGCACCCCGCGCGGGTTGACCCTCTGGGGGTCACCGACGACGATCGCCAAAGGGATCCGTGCCTACGCCGCGGTCGGCGTGGCCGAGGTCATGTGGATCTTGCGTGACCCGTTCGACCAGGAGACCATCGACCGCCTGGCGGAGGTGCGCACGGCTCTCGGCGCATAGGGGAGGTCGCGATCCGGGGACGCTGCGGCTCAGGCTCGCGTCGTGCCGAGCTCCAGGGGAGGCTCGACGTCAGCGACGGCTGGCGATGTCGCATCGCCTCGGGCCGGCGATCCCAGCTTGTGGCCGGTCGACTCGATCCAGGTCCGGAGTTGACGGTAGACGGCGGGCGCCCCCACGAGCGGCTCGGTCTCGATCTCCCAGTCGCCCGGATGGAGGATGAGGCCCTTCGTCTGCCAGCCGCCAAGACCACCGTGCGATCCGATGAGCTCCTCGAAGGCGGCGACCTCTTCGGTGTCCGGGTCGAGCAGGCTGATGGCGACGAGGTCGCCGACGTTGGCCATCTTGTCCAGCCGCAACAGGCTGCTGACCGCGTACTCGCCGTATTTCGTCGTCGGGTCCACACCTTCGACGCGATCCTGGTCAAGGAAGCGGATGCCGTCCTTGCCGATGGCCATGGCACCCTGCGTCTCCGAGCGCACCAGCAGGAGGCCGACGCCAGGGTGGTTCGAGAGCGACTCCACGAGGCTTGGATAGTGACGGGCGATGCCCTCGAGCGTGATGCGATCGGACTCGAACGTGAAGTAGATGAGGGCGAGGTTGCCCGACGCGCAGACGACCAGATCCGGTGGCGGTTCGCCTTCCGCCACGACGGCGGTCGACTCGCCGTCCCCGGCGGGTGCCGTTGCTGACAGGGTCGCGACGGCTGTCTCGTCCTTGACGCCCAGGTCGACGACGCCGTCCTTCGTCCTGCTCTTGAGCGCGCGACGCGCGAGCGACGGCGTGACGCCCTCCCCGCGGGTGTACTCGGAGACGAAGGTGTTGATCTGCCCGTACTGCTCAGCCGTGTCGGTGGCGGCGGCGACCGAGGCCTCGCCGCCCATGAGTGACTTGACGACCTCCTGGAGGGTGACGCCGTATCGCTGGCGGAAGGTGGCACCAAGGCTCTGGCCATGGTCTGAGACGACCACGAAGCGATACGGGCGCGGCCCGCTCAGCGATGCCCGCTGGAGC
>JBEVDC010000046.1:0-3399 GCA_040514195.1 Candidatus Limnocylindrales bacterium
ATGCCGCCTCACCCGTGAAGGACAGGCGCATGACATGGCACGGGATGCCGGCGACATCCGCGTGCTGGTGGGCGAGGAAGCGCGGAGGGTCGGTCAAGCCCGCCCTCCGGAGCAGCTCACCCGCGAGCGGCCCGGTGACGTTGATGGCGGCCAGGGACATCGTCCGGTCGAGGATGTGGACGCGCAGGCCCCAGGTCTCGACCCAGTCGCGGATCCACATCTCGGCGTTGGCCGCTCCGCCCGAGGTGAAGGAGAGGACGAAGCGCGTCTCCGACTCGCGCAGGATCATGCCGTCGTCCATGACGTGGCCTCGCTCGTTGAGCAGCAGCGCATAGCGCGAGCGGCCAGGCTTGATGTCCTCGACGTGACATGGGTACAGCCGCTCCAGGGCTTCCACGACGTCCGGTCCGGACACGACGAGCTTGCCGAGCGTGCTTACGTCGCCCAGCGAGACCCCCTCGCGGACGGCCCAGTACTCCGCCACCGCATCGCCGTAATGCCACGGCCGCCACCAGCCGCCGAAGCGGTCCATGCGCGCACCCGCCGCGAGGTGCTCCTCGTGAAGCGCCGTCCGCCGGAACGCGTCGACGGTCATGTCAGCGGCGGCTTCCGCGAGCGTGATCTGACGCGAAGCCGGGCGGGCGGTGAACGGGTCCGGGACCTGACCGGACCGCGACTCGACCCAGGCGCGGACATGGGGCAGGCAGGCGCCGCCCTGGCAGGTCCCGATGCCAGCAAGCGTCGCACGCTTGAGCAGCTCCAGTTCCGTGAAGCCCTTCGACCAGGCCTCATCGAGGTTGGCGACGGTGACGTCCATGCACTTGCAGACGACGTCGTCAGGCTCGCTCGGCGACGGCGGCAGGCGGTGCTCGGCGGCCGCTGCGCCGACCGTTCGCAGTGGCACGGACGGCCCAGCCATCCGAGCCAGCACGTCACGAGACGCGAAACCAAGCCCGACGATGGCCGTCTGGCAGCGGGTCGTGGTCTCGGAGCCGGTGGCAGGATCGACGGTCACCACCGCGCTGACGCGTCCGGCCCCATCGCCCTCGAAACGCACGAGCCGGCCATCGACGGGCTCGCAGGGCACCCCGACCGGCGGCGTGCCGACGGCGACCGCCCGCCCCAGATCAACCCCTGCCGCGTGCAGGCGCTCGGCAGCGCGAGCGGTCACGATGCCAGTCAGCTCGCTGCCCTGACAGACGGGCTGGATCTCCGCAGCACCGGCGGCCACCACGACCTCGTCGGCACCGACGTGGAGCATCCCTTCGGTCGTCCGTGCCACGACCGTGGGACCCGGGTAGACCGCGACGACCTCCCGGCCTTCGCCCGCGTCCAGCAGCAGGACGTCCCGTCCGGCCGCCTCTGCCTCGGCGGCGGCTCGCTGGCCGGCCTCACCACCGCCGATGACCGCGACATCGACCTCGCGGTGCAGGACAGCGATCGCGCGGCCGAGCGGAGCACGCGTGGCGTCCGTGCCGTCCACGGCGGGCAGCGGCGGCAATCCCACAGCCGGATGACGCAAGACCTCGAGGCCGGGCAGGGCGGGCGTCTGACACGTCCGCACGTATGCGACGCCATCGACGGTGGCCAGGCAGTTACCGCAGTCGCCGGCCAGGCAGAGCGTGCCGCCCCGGCCGGGCACCTCGCCGGCGCGCACGACGGCTACCGCCACCGAGTCGCCGATCTCGAACGCGATCGGCCGCCCATCGACCACGAGCCGGCCGCCGGCAGGCACGTCGGATGTCGGAGTGGGCGCCTGACCGGCTGGCTGATCGGTCACTGGCGCATCCGCAGGCCCTGCGGGTCGAAGAGCGGTTCGGGCTGGAGTCGGGCCGGCCGCCGACGCCCGATGATCTCGATCTCGAAGCCCCGGCCACCCGGGCCGTCCGGGGTCGAGAGCTCGGTCGGCACATAGCCCAGCGCGATCGACCGCTTGACGTGATGCCCGTAGCCGCCGGACGTGACCCAGCCGACGACCGCGCCATCGTGCCAGATCGGCTCATCGCCGATGACGTCGGCCGGGTCGTCGGGCTCCGGCTCGACGACGAAGGCGCACAGTCGTCGCTTCGGACCGCCGGCCGCCAGCTCGGCCTCGTGGGCGGCCCGCCCGATGAACTCGTGGTCGAGCCGGATGTAGCGGGTGATGCCGGCCTCGAGCGACGTGTAGATCGGCCGATACTCTCGGAACCAGGTCCCGTAGCTCTTCTCGAGCCGCAACGACATGAGCGCGCGCATCCCGAACAGGCGCAGCCCAAATCGCTCGCCCGACGCGACGATCCGGTCGTAGAGGACCGCCTGGTATTCCGGGGCGACCCACAGCTCATACCCCAGATCGCCGGCGTAGTTGATCCGGCCGAGGTGGACCGGGATCATCCCGAGGTCGACGGGCCGGAAGTTCATGAACGGGAAGGCCTCGGTCGAGAGGTCGAGATCGGGCGCCACGGTCGCCAGGACGTCGCGCGAGCGCGGGCCGGCGACGGACAGGCCGGTCAGGCCGAGGCCCAGGACCTCGAACCGTACGGTCTCGTCCGCCGGCAGGTGGTGTCGGAACCAGCGCGAGTGATGGACCTCAGCCGGCAGCGAGCCGAACAGGTAGAAGGTGTCGGCGTCGGACGGGCGAGCGACCGTGAACTCGCCGACGATGCGCCCCCGGTCGTTGAGCATCGCCGTCAGCGTGATCCGCCCGACCCCCGGCATCCGCGCCGTCAGCAGCGATGACAGCCATGCTTCGGCGCCCGAACCGCTGACTCGGTACTTGGCGTAGTTCGAGATCTCCGTCATCCCGACGTGCTCGCGGACGGCCTCCACCTCACCTGCCACGCGGTCCCAGGCGTTCGAGCGCCGAAACGTGACCTCCTCGACCGGCGGCTGGCCCGGCGCCTGGAACCAGAGCGCGTGCTCGAGACCGAACGTCGCCCCCCAGACCGCGTTGGCGGCCGTCAGGCGGTCGTGGATGGGGGTCGTCATCAGCGGTCGAGCGGCAGGCAGTTCCTCGTTCGGGAACGTGATCCGGAAGCGCCGGCGGTAGTTCTCCTGGACCTTGGCGTTGGTGTACCCGAGCGTGGCGTAGTCACCGTAGCGACCGACGTCCATCGCCCAGATGTCCATGCCCGGGTCGCCGTCATCGCCGGCCGCCATCCAGGTGGCAAGCGCGAGGCCGACGCCGCCGCCCTGCGAGAGGCCGGCCATGACTCCGCAGGCGACCCAATAGCCGCGCAGGCCGCGGACGGGACCGACCAGCGGGTTGCCGTCGGGCGAGAAGGTGAAGGGGCCGTTGACGACCTTCCGGATGCCGATGGTGCCCATGGCCGGGTAGTGCTGGAAGGCGACCTGCAGCTCGGGGGTGATGCGGTCGAGGTCCGGCTTCAGGAGCTGGGAGCCGAAGTCCCACGGCGTCTG
>JBEVDC010000110.1:0-3733 GCA_040514195.1 Candidatus Limnocylindrales bacterium
ACCTCATGGGCACCACGCTCGGCCGAGCTCGTCTGGCTCGACCGCCTCGAAGAGGAACGGTGAGGGCGCACCGGGGTCGTAGACGAGCACGAGGCGGCGCCGGGCGCGCGTCCATGCGACATAGGCGAGGCGCCGCTGCTCTTCCATGGCGCGCCATGGCGACTCGGCTTCCACCAGCGTCCGCGCGCTCGGAAAGACGCCCTGGTCCAGGCCGATGCAGGCGACGACGTCGAACTCGAGGCCCTTCGTGCCGTGGGCGGTGGCCAGGATGAGCGGCGCGTCCGGACGACGCAGCCTCGCTCGCGCCGCGCTCATTCGCTCGATCAAAGCGGCGAGCACGGACGCGTCGCCTCGCCCGACCGACCAGTGGGCATGGTCGGCCTCGGTGTGCCCGACGCCCGGGTCGTCGAGGGCGCCAAGGCCATCGTCCTCGGCCAGGTACGGCAGCCCGAGCTCCAGCGCCGCCGCGGCGTAGGGCGCCAACTCTCGATTCGTGCGTGCCAGCACCGCGTGGGTCGGAGGGTCGGGTCCGTGGAGGGCGGGCACCCATGTCGCGAGCAGCGAGCGCGCGCGACTGACATCATCGGTGGGGTCCGGCCGCAGGACCAGGTCGCCCGTCGTGCCGGGCGCGGCCAGGATGCGCTTCTCGAAGCGCTCCCGATTGTGAGCCACGAGCCGGCTGGCTCGCGCCACGACGGCCGGTGGGCAGCGTCGATTCGTGACCAGGTCGACGCGTTGCAGGCCGGGCAACGACGCGGCCAGACCGAGGATCCGGCGCACGTCGGCCAATCGCCAGGCGTAGATCGTCTGATCGTCGTCCCCGACCAGGAACAGATCGTTGGCATCGGCCGCCAGCAGGCAGGCGAGGCGCAGCTGTGAGCGGTCGAGATCCTGCGTCTCGTCCACGAAGAGAATGTGGCAGCGACGTCGCCAGCGCGTCAGCAACGCTGCGTCGCCTTCCAGGGCTCGGAGCGCACGCGCCACCAAATCGTCGAAGTCGAGGGCCCCGAGCCGCTCGAGCTCAGCCTCATAGGCCACGAAAGCCTCGAGGATCGTCGTGGCCTGGGGATCGGCCGCCGGTCGGGACTCGGTCGTGCGAGACGCAGCCAGCTCGCGACGCGCTCCATCAAGGTCGAGGCCGGCGTCGAGCTTGATACGCGAGAAGCCGTCGTCGAGGCGGCGAAGGGCGGATGCCGGCAGGGTGTGACCGGCCAGGCTCGCGATGATCTCCAGGCGGTCGACGAGCGGTGCCACGGGCAGCCCTGCGTCACCGAGAATCTCCAGGCCCAGCGCGTGGAACGTCCGAACCCGGACCGCCTCCGTCTCCCTGATCAGGGGCACCAACGCCTCGTGCAGACGACCACGAAGCTCATCCGCCGCCCGCCGGTTGAACGTCAGGGCAGCCATCGTTTCGGGGCGAGCGCCTTCGTCGATGCGCCATGCGACGCGCGCCACCAGCGTCGTCGTCTTGCCGCTTCCGGCAGGGGCCACGCAGAGGACCGGTCCCGGCGGTGCCGTCGCGGCAGTGCGCTGGTCGGCGGAGAGGCGGGTGAGGCGCGCCTCGACGGTCGGATGCATCGGGTGATGCTGGCTCGGCGGCCTGCACCGGCATGGCACGCCGGCATGGCCGACGATCGTCTGTGACCCGCCGTTCGTCGTCATGTGGGACGATCGCCGCGTGACTTCCGAGCTTGAGGCGACCCTCGCCGACCTGCCCGACAAGCCGGGCGTTTACCTCATGCGCGATGCTCGGCGGAGCGTCCTGTACGTCGGCAAGGCGCAGAGCCTGCGCAGCCGCGTCCGCTCGTATTGGCAGAAGCACGGTGCCGCCGAACAGCCGCTCCGGATCGAGTCCGCCCTCGATCGGGTCGTCGACGTGGAATACACGCTGACCGACACCGTCAGCGAGGCGCTCCTCCTCGAGGCCAACCTCATCAAGCGCTATCAGCCGCGCTTTAACGTCCGACTCAAGGACGACAAGAGCTACCCCTTCATCAAGGTCACGATGGGCGATGACTTTCCGCGCATCGAGCGCACGCGAAAGCTGCCTCGCGACGGCAGCCGCTACTTCGGGCCGTACGCCTCCGCCAGCAGCGTGGACGAGGCGATGAACCTCATCCGGCGGCTCTTCCCGTTCCGGACTTGCACCATCGATATCCGGGATGGCGAGCGCGCCCTCCAGCGTCCGTGCCTGCTCTATCACATCAAGCGCTGCCAGGGTCCCTGCATCGAGGCCATCTCGAAGGAGGCCTACGGCCACGACATCGAGCAGGTCGTGCTCTTCCTCGAGGGACGATCGGCGACCGTCGCGCGCGCCCTGCGCGCGGACATGGAGGCCGCGTCAGCGCAGCTCGATTACGAGCGGGCCGCCGCACTGCGCGACAAGGTGCGGTCCATCGAGCGGACCATGGAGAGCCAGAAGATGGCCGCCGACGCAGCGACCGAGGAGGACGTGCTGGGCTTCGCTCGCGCCGGAGCCGAGGCGGCGGTCCAACTCTTTGCCGTGCGTGACGGCAAGATCGTGGCCCGAGATGTCTTCGTGCTCGAGAACGTGGCCGGCGCGGCTGACGACGAGGCCCTGGCAGCCTTCATCAAGCAGTACTACGCAGAGGCAGGCTCGGTACCCGTTCGCATCCTCGCTCCCTGGTCGCCGGCTGAAGCCACCGAGTTGCTCGAGTTGCTGAGTGCCCGCCGCGGTCGAAGGGTCCGCTTCCACGTCCCCCAGCGTGGTCGGCAGCGCGAGCTGCTGGAGCTGGCCTCGCGCAACGCCGCCGAGGTCCTCGCCCGTGAGCAGGCCCGCTGGCTGGCCGATGAGGGCAAGACCCTCGGCGCGCTCGAGGAGCTGGCCGAGGCATTGGAGCTCGGATCGACGCCGACGCGCATCGAGTGCTACGACATCAGCACCATCCAGGGCGCCAGCACGGTCGGCAGCATGGTCGTCTTCGAGGATGGCCGGCCGCGCACCGGAGACTATCGTCGATTCCGCATCCGGTCCGTGCAGGGCCCGAACGACTTCGCCAGCCACCAGGAGGTCCTGCGCCGGCGCTTCGGCCATGCCCTGAGAGCGGCGGAGGGGACGGCCGAGGAGCTCCGCTGGCGGTTGCCTGACCTGGTCGTCATCGATGGTGGCAAGGGCCAGGTCAGCGCGGCACGGAGCGTTTTGGACGAGCTCGGGCTGCACGACGTGCCGTTGGCTGGAATTGCCAAGGAACGGGAGGAGCTCTTCCTGCCTGGCCGCTCGGATCCGATCGTGCTGCCGGCGTCAAGCGGCGCGCTATACCTCGTGCAGCGCATGCGCGACGAGGCCCACCGCTTCGCCATCACCTACCACCGGCAGGTCAGGGCGAAGGCGCAGGTGCGCAGCGTCCTCGACGAGCTGCCGGGCGTGGGGCCGGCTCGCAAGCGGGCGCTCCTGCGTGTGTTCGGATCGGCTCGCAAGATCCGCGAGGCGAGCGTCGAGCAGGTCGCGGCCGTGCCAGGCATCGGGTCGAAGATGGCGGTACGGATCAAGGCGACCTTGGAGGCCTGACCGATCGTTAGGGTTCTGCCGCACCCGGGCGCACGATGCCGGATTCGTAGGCCAGCATGACGAGTTGCGCGCGATCCCGGCAGTCGAGCTTGAGGAGCAGGTGCGAGACGTGGGTCTTCACGGTCGGCTCTGCCAGCGTCAGCCTCTCGGCGATCTCACGATTCGACAGACCCTGAGCGACCAACGTCAGGACCTCTCGTTCGC
>JBEVDC010000123.1:0-3136 GCA_040514195.1 Candidatus Limnocylindrales bacterium
CGACCACGGGCACCTCATCGACATCACGACCACGGGGCGAAGGACGGGCCTGCCCAGGCGCATCGAGATCGTCTTCCACAACATCGGTGGACGCCTCTACATCAGCGGCCTGCCCCGCCGCAGGAAGCGGGCATGGATCGCCAACCTCGAGGCGAACGCCGCACTCATCGTCCACCTCAAGTGGTCCGTCCAGGCTGACCTGCCGGCGAGGGCACGCGTCATCACCGACGAGACGGAGCGACGTCAGGTCCTGACCGTCGTTGCCCGCGCCTGGCGACGGACGGACGTCGACGCGATGGTCGCCTGGAGTCCGCTCATCGAGGTCGTCATCCCGGGGTACGGGGTCGCCGCCGCAGCCTGAACGGAGCGACCGTCCGCACATCCTTCCGCTCATCCTTCTGAACATGACAAGACCTGTCCGGTTCCGCCGCTATGGTCTGGGGCGAGATGAGGCGGTCGAGGCGACCGCCAGGAGCCGAGGTCTGCATCCCATGCTCAGTCTGGAACTCGCCCGATCCATCCATGAAGAGCGTCAGCGGGGCATCGAGGCGCGGGCGCGCATCATCGGCCTGCTTCGTGGCCTCGACTCCCCCACGGTCGCCATCGGCCGGTCGTCCGCTGCGAGCAGCAAGCCGACCCGTCGGCGAGTCGGACTGTCCGCCTCAGACGGGCGGAGCTGACGGCCCCGACGCATATCGGTCGGCCACCGCCCGGGCAGCCGATGCGACCCGCTCGCGCACGTCCGGTGGTTCGAGGACTTCGAGGGCGGGGCCGACTGCGAGGAGCAGGCTCGGCACTTCGTCTGGCCAGGAGAGTCGCAAGCGGAGGTGCAGCCAGCCATCTGGATCCGCCACATCGAGGCGCTCGGCGTCGTTCATGGCCCGCTCGCCCACGACATCGGTCAGGCGCCAGGTACGATCGGGCCGGATCCGTACGACGACGGTCTGGATCGGGGCGCCGCGCTCGTAGGCAGCGCTCGACTCGGCCCACTGACTGGCGAGATCGAAGCCGTGGGGCCGCTCGAACCGTTCATCGCTGGCGGTCGCCCGCACCACACGCGACAGGCGGTAGGTCCGGACCTGGCCATCCGAGCTGGCCATGCAGTACCAGATACCCGCCTTCAGGATCAGCCCGAGCGGCGCGATGCGACGCTCCACCGATCGATCGCCGCGCTCGTATTCGATGGTCACCAGCCGGCTCTCCCAGACCGCGTCCGAGAGGGTCGCCAGGCAGGGCACCGGTTCCTGGGCATGGAACCACCCGGAAGCGTCCAGGTGGAAGCGCTCGACGAGCCGGGATGCGCGGGCACGAAGCTCCGGCGGCAGCGCGGCGAGGACCTTCAGGCGGGCGGCCGCGACGACGGTGCCGAGCCCGAGCTCCGCGGCCGGGCCGGGCAAGCCGGAGAGGAAGATCGCTTCGGCCTCATCTGGCGTCATCCCGGTCAGTCGCGTCCGATACCCGTCGACGAGTCGGATGCCGCCGTGGGGACCTCGTTCGGTATAGATCGGGACGCCCGCCTCGGCCAGCGCATCGACGTCGCGCAGGACGGTCCGGACAGACACCTCGAGCTCACCAGCCAGCTCGCTGGCCGTCAGATGTCCGCGGGTCTGGAGCAGGAGCAGCAGCGTGACGAGGCGAGAGGCGCGCATCCCGCGAGACAGGATACGCGGAATCATGCCAACTATTGGCATCAATCCGGATACAAGCCGCCGACGCGGCTGCGGTCGGCGACGCCAGGCGCCCCGCTCGATGGCCTGAAGCGGTAGGGTGGTCCTCATGCCGGTGAACCACGACCCAGGCCCGACCAGGGCACGTGCGCGCATCGAGTCGCTCGACGACGCGGCGGCGCAGCCGATCGCGGCCGGGGGTGGGGGTTTGATCCGGATCGGAACGGCGTCGTGGACCGACCCCACGATGACGGCGGCGGGCGTCTTCTATCCCGTCGGCGCCGACAGCGCCGAAGAGCGGCTGCAGTACTACGCCTCCCACTTCCCGGTCGTCGAGGTCGACGCCACCTACTACGCCCTGCCGGCCGTCCGCACAGCGGAGCTATGGGTCGAACGGACGCCACCCGACTTCATCTTCAACATCAAGGCCCATGCCCTGATGACCGGTCAGCCGACCGAGACCAAGCGCCTGCCCAAGTTCATCCGCGACGAGCTGCCCGAGGCCCTCAGGGCAAAGGCACGGATCTATGCCAAGGACCTGCCGGAACCCTTGCGCGAGGCCATCTGGTCGACCTTTCGTGAGGGGCTTGCCCCGCTCGCCGAGCGCTCGCAGCTCGGGTCGGTCCTCCTTCAGTACCCGCGTTGGGTCTTCCCGTCGAACGAGAACCGGGCGGCCATCGAAGAGGCGGCCGAGCGCCTCACGGGCTGGCGCTGCGCGGTCGAGTTCCGCAACGGCTCGTGGCTGAACGAGAAGAACGCCGAGCGGACGCTCAGCTTCCTGAGCGACCACGACCTGGCGTTCGTGATGGTCGACGAACCGCAGGGCTTCAAGAGCTCCGTTCCGCCCACGGTCGCCGTCACCTCGCCGGACCTGGCGATCGTGCGGTTCCACGGTCGCAACGCCGATACCTGGGAAGCGCGCGGGATCACACCGGCTGAGCGCTTCCGGTATCTCTATGACCGAGACGAGTTGCAGGAGTGGGTGCCCCGCATCCGCCAGGCGGCGACCAAGGCACGCGAGACGTTCGTGCTCATGAACAACTGCTTCAGCAATTACGGCACGACCAACGCCCGCGAGATCGCCGCCTTGCTGGCCGATCTCAGGCTGCCGGAGGACGATCCCGCGGGCTGACCAGCCGCCCGTCCTTGACCACCGCGACCGGCCGCTCGAGCACGGTCACGTTGACGAGCGGGTCGGCGGCGACTGCGACCAGGTCCGCCCGATGGCCGGGCGCCAGCGAGCCGACGCGGTCGGCCCAGCCCATGAGCTCGGCCGCCACCAGCGTCGCCGACCGGATGGCGGCCAGCGGCGTCATGCCGTGGCGGACCATGTAGCCGAACTGCTTCGCGTTCCAGCCATGCGGGTAGACGCCCGAGTCCGTGCCGTAGGCGATGGTCACGCCGGCCTCCACCGCTCGGCGGAAGGCCTGGCGTTGGGCATCGGTGGTGGCCGCGTTCTTAGCCATGGT
>JBEVDC010000136.1:0-3152 GCA_040514195.1 Candidatus Limnocylindrales bacterium
CAAGCAGACCGTCGCCTATCGCTACTACCGCGCCGGCGGCCTGACCGGTCACGGCACCGGCTGGGTCGAGCGCATCGTCGTCGACGAGCCGGGCACCTCGAGCTTCTTCACCCCCCTCTCCATCTGCCTCAACGTCGACTCGTTCGAGCACCTCGAGTTCGAAACGCGACCCGATCAGCTCCTCGTCTACACGCTCGTCCAGGGCGATGAGCGGATCGTCATGGAGTTCCTGCCCACGAACCCGCCCCAGGACGGCGATGGGCCGGTGCAGCAGATGCTCCGTTTCGCTCCCGACGCCGACTACGTGCAGATGGAGCTCGGTGGCCTGGACCCGATGATCGAGTCGAACGGGAGCGACGCGCCCGAGGAGCCGACGGCCACCTGACCCGAGCTCCCCTGCGATGGAGCGGCCGACGGCAGGTCAGGCTCCGCGTTCGCCTCGGATGTAGGGCACACCCAGTGCGGCCGGGGCGCCGATGCGCTTGCGCGTCGCCTCGCGAGAACCGGCGATGACGGCGAGGATGACGAGCACGTACGGGAGCATGCCCAGCAGGTAGGTCAGGTTCTGGTTGAAGAAGAACGGGTTCGGGATGCCCAGGAAGTCCCGCGGGCCCTGGACGTCGAGCAGGAAGCGGGTGAGGGCCGCGAAGAGGTACGCGCCGACGGCCACCCGGATGGGATCCCAGCGCGCGAAGATGACCAGCCCGACGGCGATCCAGCCCCGCCCGCCGACGGTCAGGTCGCCGAACCAGCCGGGCTGGATGGCGAGCGTGATGGTCGCCCCGGCCAGGCCGGCCAGGATGCCGCCCAGGAAGACGTAGATGTAGCGCAATCGATAGACGTTGACGCCCATCGCGTCGGCGGCGGACGGGTACTCTCCGATGGCTCGCAGGTCGAGCCCTGGCCGCGTGCGATGGATCCACAGCCAGGCGACCGGCACGAGGAGGTAGCCGACGTAGGCCAGGATGCTCTGGTCGGTGAAGAAGATGGGGCCGATGACGGGGATCTGTGACAGCACGGGCAGCGTGATCGTCGGCAGCAGCGACGTGCCGCCGGCCTTCGAGAGGCCTTCGCCCATGACCCGCGCGAGGCCCACGCCGACGAGCGTCAACGCCAGCCCGCTGACGACTTGGTCGGCCTGGAAGTGGATGGTCATGACCGCGTGGAGCAGGCTCAGCAGCCCGCCGGCGAGCATGGCCACGGCCAGCCCGAGCCAGGGATCCCCGGTCGAGACGACGGTCGCGAACCCGGCCACCGCGCCGATGAGCATCATGCCTTCGACGCCGAGGTTGAGGATGCCGGCGCGCTCGGCGAAGACCTCGCCGATGGCCGCGAAGAGGTAGATCGTGCCCGCCGCCACGCCCGCCGAGAGGATGATGATGGGGTCCATGTCCTAGCCCTCGGCCGTCGCGCTGCCGGCCACGGCGGGGCCGCCCCGGAGGCGTCGCACGAAGCGCACGCGATAGCGCAGCAGGACGTCGCTGCCGATGAGGCAGAAGAGGATGACGCCCTGGATCATGCCCGGCACGCCGGCCGGCTGGATCTCCCGACCAGCCAGGATGAGCGCCGCGAAAAGGATCGCCGCCACGACCACGCCGAGCGGGTTGAACTTGGCGATGTAGGCCACGATGATGGCCGTGAAACCGTAGCCCGGCGAGAAGTTCTGCTGCAGCCGATGCACGACGCCGGCGACCTCGCTCACGCCGGCCAGCCCGGCCAAGGCGCCTGAGAGCATGAACACGAGGACGGTGTTGCGGGCGATGTCGATGCCCGCGTAGCGCGCCGCCGACGGCGAGTCGCCGATGAGCCGGATCTCGTAGCCCCAGCGACTGCGCTTGAGGATGAACCAGACGAAGGCGGCGGCGATGAGCGCCAGCACGATGCCCAGGTGGATGGTCAGGCCGGCGAAGCCTTTGAACTGGTCCACGAAGTCCGTCAGCCGTGGGAGCCAGGCCGCCTTCGGGAACTGGCGTGTGAGCTGGAAGCCGGCCTCGCTCCAGGCGCCGAAGACCCAATACTCGATCCAGAGCAGGGCGATGTAGTTGAGCATCAGCGGGACGATGAGCTCGTTGACCGCCAGCCGCGCCTTGAGGATGCCCGGGATGAAGCCCCACAGGGCGCCCGCCGCCATGCCCGCCCCGATCATGGCCGGCAGGAACAGGAGGGCCGGCGCGTCCTCGGGCAGGATGGGCAGCAGGACGACCGCGCTGGCGCCCCAGGCGCCCATCAGCAGCTGCCCTTCGGCGCCGATGTTCCAGAGCCGCATGCGGAACGCCAGCGCGCAGGCCAGGCCGGTGAAGATGAGCGGCGTCGCCACGACGAGCGTGTCCGAGAGGACGCCGACGCTGCCGAACGCCGCCTCCAGGATGTGGCCGTAGGAGCGGATGGGATCGCCGCCGACGAAGGCGATGATGACCCCGCCGATGAGCAACGCGACGCCGACGGCGCCGATGGTCGACGCCAGCGGCAGCCAGCGAGGGACATCGAGCCGGCGCTCGAGCCGCAGCTCGAACGGGCTCAGATTGCGCGACCGGCGGGGCAGGGGAGCGACGGTCACGCGTCCGGGCCCAGGGCGGTCGACGTGTCAGGCGCAGCCTCGAGCGGCAGGCCACCCGTGCCGCCGGTCATGAGCAGCCCGATCTCGTGGATGTCGGCGTCGGCCGCGTCGAACGTGCCCAGGATGAGCCCTTCGTATATGACCGCGATGCGATCGGAGAGCGCCAGCAGCTCGTCGAGCTCCTCGGAGATGAGGACGATCGCGGCGCCCGCCGCCCGTCGTGCCATGAGCAGGCGATGGACGACCTCGATGGCGCCGACGTCGAGGCCACGAGTGGGCTGAACGGCGACCATCAGCTTCGGCTTCGACTCGATCTCGCGGGCCAGGATGAGGCGCTGGAGGTTGCCGCCCGAGAGCAGTCGTGCCTGCGTGTCGATCGACGGGGCCGCGATGCTGTAGTCGTCCTTGAGGCTCTGCGCAGCCTTGCGGGCGGCGGTCACGTCGATGACCCAGCCGCGCGCGATGGGCGGCTCGCGGTAGCTCTTCATCATCAGGTTGTCGACGACCGAGAGGTTCGGCGCGCTGCCGACCCCGGTCCGGTCCTCGGGCACGTGCGCGACGCCACCGCGGATCGCATCGCGCGCCGAGTGGCCCG
>JBEVDC010000162.1:0-3163 GCA_040514195.1 Candidatus Limnocylindrales bacterium
GCCGCTCGCCTCTTCAACGAGTACACCTGGGGTGGCTGGCTCATCGCGGAGCGACCGGACGTGCCGGTCTTCATCGATGGGCGATCGGAGGTGTACGGCGACGCGCAGCTGGAGCGCTATGCCGCCATCGCCGAGGGTGGCTCGGACGCCGCCGCGAGCCTCTCCGATCTCGGCGCCAACGTGGCCCTGGTCAAGGCCGACTCGCCGCTCGTCAGGGACCTCGTCGCGACCGGGTGGCGCGAGGCGGGCCGTGACGAGGTGGGCGTCGTGCTCGTGACGCCACGATGAGCGATCGAGCGCTCCTCCGCCTCGGTCAGCTCGCCGTGGTCCTGGCCGGCGCCCTCGCCGTCGCCGTCCTTGCCACCGTGCCCGGCGACCCGGAGTTCGGCTACGACCTCGACGCCTACCTCGGGGCGGCGGACAACCTCATGGCCGGGCTGCCCTACTACCCGGTGCCCGATGCGACCGGCGGCATCACGCTCGGTCCGGCCGGCATCTACCCCTACCCGCCGGTCTGGACCGCTGCCTTCGTGCCGCTCGCGCTGTTGCCACGGGAGGCGGTCCACGCTGCCTGGTTCGTGGGCCTCATCGTGCTGGCAGCGGCAGTCGGCGTCGCGCTCGTCCGTCCGTTGCCGGTCGAGCGGCGCTATTGGGCGGCGGCCGCATACCTCGCCTACCTGCCGCTCCTCTCCGAGATCCGCTTCGGGAACCTCAACCTGATCACGCTCGCCCTCGTGCTCCTGGCATGGAACCAGCGTCGCAGGCCGGCCCTGGCGGGTGTGCTCTTCGCCGTGGCTATCGGGCTCAAGCTCCTTCCGCTGGCCCTGCTCGCGTTCCTGTTCATCGGCGGAAGGTGGCGGGTCGGGGCCTGGGCGGTCGGTGCCTTCACGCTCGTGGTCGTGTTCACCTGGCCTTGGATGGGTGGCGCCTGGATCGAGTACCTCGGCGTCCTGCGGGCCATCGGGACCGGCATCCCGGGCGCCGGCTCGAACATCGTGCCCGATGAGATCATCGTGACGCCGCTCCGCTACATCGGACCTTTCGTGGCCGTCGGCGTCGCGGCGCTGGCCGGCTGGGGCGTCCGCCGCCACGGTCGGGAGCGGCTCGGCTTCGCCGTCGCCCTGGCCATGGCGCCGTTCGTCGGCACCTCGGTCTGGTATCCGTACCTGGTGCTCGCCCTGCCGCTCATCCTCGGTTCGGACGGAGGTCGCCCCCGGCCCGACGAGCAGGAGCGGACGCCACTCGTGCCACGCCTCGTCGGGTGGCTGGCCATCGAAGCGCGCCTCGACCCATTGCCGCTCGTCGGCCTCCTGCTCGCCTCGATCAGCGGCCTCTATGCGTTGTTCCGCGGCGAGCGCACGGAGCCCGTGGGTGAGCGCCTGGCGCCCGTGGGCGGACCGGCGTCGGCTGAGGCGAGCGGGATCGAGCCGACGTGAGCGATACTCCGAAGTCGATGGCATCTGGCACCGAGGCCGAACAGCGGCAGGCGCGCTTCGACGCGCTTTACGCGGAGGTCAAGCAGTCGCTCAGCTATGCGGCCAACCAGGTCCGCGCGCTGACCGAGCAGGCCCGCCAGCTCAAGGGGGTCGGCGACGCGACCGGCGGTGACCCGGCGGCCATGGCGCGGCTGGAGCTGACGGTGCGCAGCCTCGAGCGCGACTGGCTCTTCCTCGAGCGCGCCACCATCCCCGCGGGCAGCGACGCCGGCGCCGAGACCGAGCTCCAGATGCGCATCATGCAGGCCCAGGAGGCCGAACGGGCACGCCTCGCCCAGGAGGTCCACGACGGACCCGCGCAGACCCTCTCCAACGCCGTCCTCCAGGCCGACGTCGTCGGCCGGCTCATCGAGCGAGACCCGACCGAGGCGCATCAGGAGCTCCGCAAGCTGCGCGCCATCCTCGAGCGAGAGCTGCGCGAGCTGCGCGGCTTCATCCATCAATTGCGTCCTCCGCTGCTCGAGCAGCTCGGCCTCGACGGCGCCATCCGCGACGCCGCGGAGCAGCTGGCCGACGGCGGCACGGTACGCGTCAAGGTCGACCTCGACGCGCCCGCTGACCGCCTCGACGAGGCGCAGCAGACGGTCGTCCTGCGGATCGCGCAGGAAGCCATGCGCAACATCCGCAAGCACGCCGCGGCCGCCTCCGTGCGCGTGGCCACACGCCTTGCCGGCGAAGCGGGTCAGGACTGGGTCCTCGAGGTGCGCGACGATGGCCGTGGCTTCGAGATGGACGGCGCGCCGCCCGATGATGGGCGCCGCCGCTTCGGCCTTCGCTTCATGCGCGACCGCGCGGCGTCGGTCGGGGCCACGATCGAGATCCGGTCTGCCCCGACGACGGGGACGACGGTACGCCTTACCATGGACACGAGCCGTAGGGAGAGAGCCAGATGACGAGCGACTACGCGGGCTCCGAGCGCCGCAGGGGCGGCCCGGACCGACGGAACGCGGAGGTCCGGCGGAAGATCCTGATCGTTGATGATCACGCCCTCTTCCGCGTCGGCATCCGCAACATCCTCGAGAAGGAGCCCGATTTCGAGATCGTCGGTGAGGCGGAGGACGCACGCAGCGCGTTCGACCTGGCCCAGGCGACGACGCCCGATGTCGTGCTCATGGATCTCTCGCTGCCGGCGCCCGGCGGCCTGGAGGCGACCCAGCGCATCAAGCGCGAGGTGCCTGCCACCGGCATCATCTGTCTCGCCGTCCAGGAGGACGAGGACCAGCTCTTCGACGCCATCCGCTCCGGTGCCGCGGCCTTCATCCTCAAGGACGTCGGCCCAGACGATTTGGTGACCATCATCCGTCGCGTGGCGGCCGGCGAATTCCTCATCAACGACAAGGTCTTCGCGCGACCGGCGGTCGCCACCCGAGTGCTCAAGGAGTTCCGCGAGCTGGCCGTCTACGGGCAGGATGCCGCGCCGATCTTCGCCCCGCTGTCGCCGCGCGAGGTCGAGATCCTCGACAACATCGCGCAGGGCATGACCAACAAGCAGGTCGCCTACGCGCTCTCGATCAGCGAACAGACGGTCAAGAATCACATGAGCTCGATCCTCCGCAAGCTGGCCGTCAACGACCGCACGCAGGCCGTGGTCTACGCCATGAAGCAGGGCTGGATCCGCGTTCCGGAGGATTGATGGCCGACGCGGTCAGCGCCAGGGACCTCGCCCG
>JBEVDC010000183.1:0-15295 GCA_040514195.1 Candidatus Limnocylindrales bacterium
CCCTCATCGATCCATCGGGCGACGGTGGCGGCCGGCCCGTAATCGGCGTCGTCGGGGTGAGCGACGATGACCATGAAGCGCTCCGGTCGCTCGGTCAGCGGCTGGACCTCGGCGGGCGTCATCGGTCGGGTCGGCCGTCTGCACCGGTTGCGGTCAGGTCGGCGAGCGCCGAACGAGAAATGCTGTGCGCGTCGCTGCGGGCCTTTGCTACACTCCGGCCCGAGGCGTCGCTCGTTTCCCCCCACGAGCGATGCCTCGTTCGATCCTGGGACCTCATCCGCGGCCGGCAGCCTCGTCGATGGCCGCCAGGACGTCCGCCGCGTGCCCCTCCGGTTTGACCTTCTCCCAGCTCCGCGCGATGCGCCCGTCCGGGCCGATCAGGAACGTCCGGCGTGCGACGCCCATGTACGAGCGTCCGTACTGGTGCTTCTCCACCCAGCTCCCGTATGCCTCGGCGACGCCATGGTCGGCGTCGATGAGCAGCGGGAAGTCCAGCGCGTACTTGTTCCGGAACGCGGCCTTGCTGGCTGCGCCCTGCGGGCTGACGCCCCAGACGACCGCCCCGCGTGCGGCGATATCGACGTTGGCGTCGCGGAATTCGCACGCCTCCGTGGTGCAGCCAGGGGTATCGTCCTTGGGGTAGAAGTAGAGGACGACCCATCGACCGCGCTGCTCCGCGAGGTGATGACTGAGACCATCGCCGTCGGGAAGGCTGACCTCGGGAGCGACTTGACCCGCCTGGGGGATGACCGACTCGATCACCGTCCGAGTCTACCCCGACCGACCGTCAGGCAGCGACGAAGGCGAGCCAGAGGATGGCCGCCAGGATCGCCAGCCCACCGAGCGCCACGAGCAGGTCGAGCGGGCCCCACGTCAGCGGCCGGAAGTGGCTGCGGGGGCCCCGACCGAAGCCGCGCGCGTCCATGGCGACTCCCAGTCGCTCCGCATGGCGAACGGCCAGCACGAGCAGCGCGACCAGCAAACGCGGATGGAGGTCGGCTCGCAACCCACGCAACTGGCGGGCCTCACGAAGCGAACGCAGGTCGGCGCTCAGCCGCGGTAAGGCACCGTACGCTGCCAGGGCCCCGTAGGCGAAGCGGTCGGGGACGTGGGCCTGCTGGACGAGGGCGTCGACGAGCGCGGTCGGGCTGGTCGTGGTGGCGAAGGCGATGCTGATGGCACCGATGGCCAAGAGTCGAGCGCCGACCAGCAGGGCTGCCTGGGCGCCGGCCACGGAGACCACGATCGGTCCGAGCGTGAGCAGCGGCACCGCTTCCGGGTCCGCGTTGGCGGCCGCGAAGACGGCTGTGAACGCGGCGATGCCACCGGCCGCGACGACGAGCGGGGCCAGGCCGCGGACGAGGTCCGAGAGCGGCACCGCGCCGAGCCACCGGGCGGCGACCAATGCGATCAGCGCCAAGGTCAGGGATGCCCGCGGGTCGGGTGCGACGACGATGCCGAGCAGCCAGACGACCGCGACAGCCAGCTTCACCAACGCGCTGGCCCTGCCGAGCGGGGTCGAGGCTCGTGTGTCGTCGAGAGCGGCGAGCCCGATCATGGGGCCCGGTCGTGGAGTCTTCCGTCGCGCAACTCCATCACTCGCGTGGCGAAGGCGGCCACGAAGCGCTCGTCGTGCGAGACCACGACCATCGCCATGTGTTCGTTGGCTGGTGCTCCGAGCAGTCCGAGGAGCGTGACCACACCATGCCGGTCCTGCGCGAATGTCGGCTCGTCGAGGACCAGCAGGTCGGGCTCGCGAAGGAGCGCCGGAGCGAGCGAGAGTCGACGTTGCTCGCCGCCGGAGAGCCGGTACGGGCTGCGTCGCCCATAGCTGGAAAGGGGTAGCCGGAGGGCCTCCATCAGCTCGCTGACCCTGGCCGCGGTGGCCGGGCCCTGTGGCAAGCCGAGGCGGACGTCGTCGTCGACCGTCGGCGCCAGGAAACCCAGCTCCGGGTCCTGGAAGACGAGCCCCGCCAGCGAGGCACGCTCGGCCGGTGGCCGACCGTATGGCGCCTGGCCGGCCACGTTGACCTGCCCGCGATCTGGCCGTACGAGGCCGACCAGCAGGCGGGCCAGCGTCGACTTGCCGCTGCCGTTGGCGCCCACGATGGCGACCCGCTCGCCGGTCCCGACGGCGAGCTCGAGGTCCCGAAGGACGGGTGGCCCGCCCGGATAGGCATAGCCGAGGTCATGGACATCGACCAGCGGAGCCGCCGGCACCTCGCGCCCGGCGCGGCCTGCCGCAGCGGCCGGCAACGGCGGCTCGAGCCATCGCGGCAGCCAGATGCCCTCTTCGATCATCCGGGCGCCATCGCGCTCGGCGACGGTCGCCGGCGGGCCCTCCGCCAGTGGGCGCCCATCCCGGCCGAGCGCGAGCAGGCGATCGGCGAGCGGCCAGACGTCGTCGACGCGATGCTCGACGATGACCATCGTCGTCGACCCGCGTGCCTTGAGGGCCGCGAGGCGCTCCAGGAAGGCCGTCCTGGCGTCCGGGTCGAGGTTCGCGGTGGGTTCGTCGAGCACCAGCAGCGCGGGATCGGGCGCCAGGGCGCCGGCCAGGGCGAGCCGCTGGCGTTGGCCGCCAGAAAGCGTGGCGGCCACGGCGCGCGGACGATCCGCAAGACCGACGTCGGCTAGCGCCTCGGGAACGCGTGTGCGCATCGCCTGAAGCGGCCAGGCGCGCGACTCGAGGCCGAAGGCGACGTCGTCCTCGACGCGCTCCATGACCACCTGCCGATCGGCGTCCTGGAAGACGAGGCCGCGGTCACCACTGCCTATCTCCATCGTGCCGGTTACAGTGCCCGGGACATCGCGACCGAGGAGGCCGGCCAGCCCCAGGGCGAGGGTGCTCTTTCCCGAACCACTAGGCCCGAGCACGAGAAGGACGCTGCCCGGGGGCAGATCGAGGTCGACGTTCTCGACGGCGGACCGATCGGCGCCGGCGAAGCGGAAGCCGAAGCCCGAAAGATGGACGGCGGCAGCGGTCAGGGTATCGGCTCCGGCAGCGCTCCAGACCGTCGCACCGCCCGCTCGATGGCCAACGCGGCGAGCGGCAACACGATGGCGCCGGAGATCGCCATCGCCACCGCGATGGCCAGCAGCGCTTCAGTCGCGTAGTCGCGGTAGTAGATCGCCCAGTCGTGCACGAATGCGGCGGTGGTGGCGGCCATCGAGGCCGCGACCACGACGGGCAGATCGTATCGGCGGTAACCGGCAGCCGCGAAGACGAGCTCTGCGGCCCCACCCTGGAGCAGCCCGGACAAGAGCGTGTCGATGGCCCATTGCGAGCCCAGGAACATCGAGACGAAGGCGGCCACCAGCTCCGCGAAGATGGCCGCCCCGGGCTTGCGCACGAGCAGTGGCGCAACGATGGCCGGCAGCAGCCAGCCGGCATAGAGGACCGACTGCGCCGGGCCCAGGAAGGTGAGCCCTGCCCACACGAGCCCGAAGGCCCAGAAGAAGACTCCGAAGGCGACGGCGATGACGGCCACGACCAGGATGTCGCGCGTCTGCCAGCGCCGGTCGGCCTGCGGATCGAGAGCGGTCACGGCTGCACCTCCGGTTGAGCGACGACCTCGATGACGAGCAGTCGACCGGCACCCACATGGAGGTGTGCCGTCGTCGCGGTACGGACGTTCGACAGGCCGCGCGATGAGCCCACGAGCAGCGTCTCGTCCGACAGCGGGTACGCCAGGCCCTGCGTGCGGATGCCGTCGACATCGAAGCCCGTCGGGAGCAGGCTGACGAGGTCACCGACACGACCGACCAGCTCCGCGTCGGCGGGTCCGGCGACGAGGCGGATCCGGCTGGCGGCGTCGAGGATCGTGACGTCCCGGCCCCGCAGGTCGGCCAGACCGAGCAGCGCGACGTTGGCGAGGGCGTGATCGAGGCGCGCTCCGCCCGCCGCGCCGAGCAGGACGATCCTGCGCGGGTCGTGGCGCAGCGCGCTGCGCAGGGCGAGCTCGGCGTCGGAGGCATCCTTGTCGCGAGGCCACGCCTCGACCGTCACGCCGGCAGCCTGCAGGGTCGCGAGGTGCCGCGCGTCGATCGAGTCGAGGTCGCCGACGAGGATGTCGACGGTCAGGGCCAGGGCTGCGGCACCGTCAGCGCCGCCGTCGGCGGCCACGACCAGCGCGTGCCCCGCGTTCCAGCCGGGCCAGGCGCCATCGAGCGCGAGGCGATCAGGGATCTCCCCGCCGGCCACGACGACAGCGACGTCGATGTCTGTCAACGTCGTGCGCCGGTCGGGCGGGGAGGATCCCCGAGGTTCGACATGGACGGCCTCCGGATGCTCACGGGACGGAGGGCCGACGTGGTGGACTCCCTTCGCTGGTACGAACCAGATCAGGTTCCGAGGGTCTGCGGGTCGTCCGCACTCTCAGCGCCGTTCGGCGCTCCCCTGTCCCATCTTCGTGCTGGTCGGACGATGCTACACCCGACCCGAGGCCCTGACCACCGTTGGCACGGTATCGGCGACCCAGTGCGCTCCGGCCTTCCGCAGTCGGCCACGCTCGGCGGCCCCGGTCAGGACGCCGATGGCGGTCGCGTCCGCACGGCGGGCCATGGCCATGTCGTCCACCGCATCGCCCACCAGGACCAACGCATGCGGCTTCAGGCGCAGGTAGCGTGCGGCCAGCTGGAGCGGAGCCGGGTCCGGCTTCTGGTGCGGCACCTCGTCGCCGAAGATGACCGTGTCGAACGCCTCGGCGAGGCCATTCGAGCGCATCTCCAGCTCGACCCGTGCACGGTGGCCGGCCGTGACCAGGGCCGTTCGCACGCCGGTGGCTCGTAACGCGGCGATCGCCTCGGCGGCACCCTCGACGAGCTGGGCGACCTCTGTCTCGTAGATGGAGACCCACAGGCGATCCGCCTCCGGCCAACGCGACTCCGCCAGGCCTACGCGGCGATAGATGCGGCGCCAGTCCGGTGCGTAGTGCGAACGGAACTCGGCCTCGTCGAAGGCCAGGCCGAAGTGCGCGAAGAGGTCGCGATAGGTCGCCAGCGTGCGGGCGAAGGAGTCGATGAGCGTGCCGTCCCAGTCGAACGCCCAGGCATCGGCCGCGGCCAGTCGGGTCGCGACGGCACGGGGCGGCCGAGATCGATCGAGGAGCCTCACGGGGGCCGCCATCGTAGCCGGTCCGCGGGCAGGTGCATGCTAGACTCCCGGCCGTGCCCGAGACCGATCACCCCGCGTATCGCCGTGTCCGCGAGGCAGCGGCGCGCAAGGGCGTCGAGATCGAGGTCGTGACCTTCCCCGAGTCCACCCACACGGCGCGCGACGCCGCGCGGGCGCTGGGCGCCGAGCTCGGCCAGATCGTCAAGTCCCTCGTCTTCGCGGCGCCCGACGACGAGGGTGTGCTGGAGCCCGTGGTCGCCCTGGTCAGCGGCACGAATCGGGTCGACATCGCCCGGCTCGGGGCCGTCATCGGCGAGCCACGCCTCCGCCGGGCGACCGCCCGCGAGGCCGATGCCATGACCGGCTTCGTCATCGGCGGCATCCCGCCCATCGGATTCGGTCGTCCGGTGCGCGTGGTGATGGACCCGAATCTGGGTCGATACCCAGTCGTGTGGGCCGCGGCCGGCACGCCGAACGCCGTCTTCGCTGCCTCGCCGGCGACCCTGCGCGTCCTGGCCGACGCGGTCGTCGCCCCCATCGCCGAGATGTCAGATCGGGCGAGATGACCGCCGGCGAGGTCCAGCGCGCGAGCGTCCAGTATCCGGGCGGCCTGGCCGCTCGATATCGATGGGCCGGGAGCGCGCAGGGCGAGGCGGTCTTCGCCCTGAGCGAGGTCGGCGGGTCGCTGGCCGACCACGGCGAGCTGGGGTCTGAGGCGCCGGAGCGGGCATGTCGGTCCGAGCTGCGCGTCGAGGGCCCGCTCGGTCCCTGGACGGTCCGTCTCGCTTCGCCCATCTTCGACGAGCCCCAGGGCCTCCTCTGGGACGGGCCCGGGCTGCTGGTCGTGAAGTACGGGTTCGTCGCGTACGGGCTGGTCGGGCGGACCGGTGAGCTGCGCTGGCACCTGGCTTGCGGGAGCCCGATCGTGGCCGTCCTCGGCTCGTCGCGGCTCGACCATGTGCTGGTCCAGGGCGAAGTCGAGACCATCGCCGTCCGGGCCGATGGCAGCGTCGCCTGGCGGGCCGCACACGACGAAGTGGTGACCGAGGCCGAGCTGGTCGGGGGGCGCCTGGTGACCGTGGGCTACGACGGTCGGGCGCGGGCGCTCGACCCGGCCACCGGCCGGCCACTGGGTTAACGGCCCGGCCGTGGGCAAGCCGTAGGATCGGGACCGGCCATGGCTCGCGCTGTGGACGGGCTGTGGACGAACCGCGGCATTCGACGACAGTTGGTGGACAAGCACCATTGACCACGGGCCTTGCTGGCGAGTAGCGTTCGTGACGTGCCCGGAGGGGCCTGCGAGCGATCGCTAACGGCAGAGATCACATCAATGCCCACGCGGTCGTGACGGTTCCTCCGGGCCGTTCGCTGTCCTGCGCTACCATCCCGGCGTGATCCCCCTCTGGCTCGTCGGCCTCGGCGTCGTCGCCTGCCTGATCGCGGGTCTGCTCCTGCGCCGCATCGGGCCCGGCTTCCGCATCGCTCGCCTCCTCGCGGGCGCGCCAGAGGTGACCGTCGACGAGGTTGCGACCGCTGCCACCGGCGGCCAGCCATACGTTCGCGTCCACGGGCGGATCGCCAGCGACGAGGAGTTCCCAGACGAGATGGACCGCCCGCTCGTCTACCGCCGACGGCGGCTCGAGCTGGCGACCGATGCCAGCGCTCGCCACTGGCGGACGCTCGAGGACGAGGTCATCGCGGTGCCCTTCGGGCTCGAGCAACGGACCGCCTTCGTGGCGGTCGACGCCGACCGGCTCGACGATGGTCTGACCGTCATCGTGCGCGAGTCGGTCGGGACGGCCGCCGACGCGCCCGAACGCGTCCCCGCCGGCACACCGCCGGAGATGCCGCTCCGGCATCGGGTCCACCAGGTCTCGGCCGTCGAGCAAGCCTTCGTTGCGGGTGCGCCGCGCATCGGCGAGGACGGGACGGCGCTGCTCACCGCCGGCGACGGTCGGCCGCTCATCCTGACCACACTCGAGCTGCCGGAGGCGATGCGCCTGCTGGCCGCCGGCAACCGGCGCACGGTCGTGGCCGCCACCGTCCTGCTGGCACTGGGGCTCGGCCTCGTCGCGCTCGGCGTCGTGCTGGCCGTGACGTTCCTCATCGCCCCACCGGCGTTGGCCGCCACGCCGGATCCGTCGCCGATCCTCGGCGGTGACACGCGCAGCGGTGGCGAAGGGGCCGGCCTGGCAGGTCAGCCCTTCCTCGCGCTCATCGGTGTCATCGCCCTCGGCCTCCTGGTGGCCGGTCTGTCGACTGCCTACGTCCGGCTGAGGCGTGACGCATGAGCGGCCGGCGTCCACGCATGCAGGCGCGCCCCCGCATGCAGGCGCACCCGATGTCCGCGTCGGGCGAGCCACCTCGGTCCGGAGCGCCGAAGCCGCGGCGCACGGTGACGCGCTTCGCCGCCCGGGCGGTCGTCGCCGGCGCGGTCGTGCTCGGCCTGCTCGGGCTGAGCACCATGGTCGGCGCCAGCCCTCCGCCGAGTGCCACGCCCTCCGCGACCCTGGCCAGTCCGACCACCGCTCCGGCGACGCCCACGGCGAGCGCGCCGCCCACGGCCAGCCCGACCCTCAGCCCGACGCCGAGCCCAGCGGCATCGACGTCGCCGAGTCCGACGAGCGGTCTCGTCGCACCGAGCTCGGCCGAGGGCTTCGACATCCGCAAGACGGCCATCGACATCGCCTTCCCCATCCGGCCATCGGTGCGCTACCGCTACACGAACGACTTCCTCGTCCCGCGCGTCGGGGTCACCCGACGCTACAACCACGCCCGCGGCGTCTCCGCCAATGGCCGACTCCTGCGGGCTCACGACGGGATCGACATCGGGGCCAAGCTCAGGACCCGGCTGCACGCCGCCTTTTCAGGCACGGTCATCGATCCGGCCAAGCGCTGGACGCCGTGGGAACCCGAGCGATACGGCAACGTGGTCGTCATCGTCTCCGACGAGCCGTCCAGCTTCGGTTACGTGGCCCTCTATGCCCACCTGTCATCGACCCGAGTCGCCGTAGGCGATCACGTCGATCGCGGTCAGTGGATCGGACGGCTCGGCCAGACCGGCAACGCCGTTGGCACGACGCCGCACGTCCATGTCGAGCTCCGTGCCCCCTTCCGTATCCCTGTCCGCGAAGGCGGACGCATCCGTCGCATCGACGCCTTCGATCCCTATCCGAGCCTCGTCGCCGCCGATCCCAAGCGCCGGGAGTGACCCGGTCCGCCCGTCCCGGGCGGGACCATCCGGTCATGGCAAGCGTTGGTAGGTCAGCGCAGACTCGCCGCTGGCCACCTACCAGCACCTGCCATCGGAGTCCACCACGAATCCCTCGCCGATGCCTGGCGAGCGCACCGTCAGCGTCTCCCTGGCGGCGCGCATCCTCGGCGTCCACCCCAACACCGTGCGCACCTGGACCGACCAGGGCCGCCTGCCGGTCCTGCGCATCAACGCGCGTGGCGACCGCCGTTACCGCACCGCCGACCTCGAGGCCTTCCTCGCCGCGGCCCAGCAAGTGCCGCGCCCGCTCGGCGGCCGACGGCAGCGGTGGCTGGCCGAGGCGGGGGGCGCGCCCGCCGAGCTCGGCAGGTCGGCCGATCGGCGTACCCGTGAGCTGCGTGTGCTCGGCGAGATCGCCCAGCTGACCGCGCATGTGACCGACCTCGATACAGCCCTCCACCGCATCTGCCAGCTGCTGCGTGAGGGATTCGACTACCGCCTGGTCGGCGTGGCCCAGCTCCGTGACGGCGCGATCCTCGCACGCGTCGCACACGGCGTCCCGGTCGACCGCCTGCCCGCGATGCCGGTCGGCTCGGGCATCGTCGGTAGCGCCGTCGCCGAACGGCGCACCATCCTCGTTCCGGACGTCGGCCTGGACCCACGCTACGTCGAGATCGTGCCTGAGATCGAGACGGAGATCGTGGTGCCCATCGAGGGCGCAGATGGGACGTGGGGCTGCATCCTCGCCGCCGACACCCGTCGTGGCGCTTTGACACTCGACGATGTCGGCCTCCTCGAGGCCGTCGCCCATCAGATCGCGGCCGCGACCGAGACCGTCGACCTGATGCAGCGGCTCGAACGTCAGCTGGAGCTCGCCGAGGCCCTGCGCCGGGTGAGCGCAGACATCAGCTCCAAGCTCGACCTGCAGGTCATCCTCGCCGAAACGGTGGACCAGGCGACGGCCCTTTTCGGCGCCGACCGAGCCGCGATCTTCCGCCTGAGGCCCGACGGCGCCTTCGAGGCGCCCGTCGCCCGCGGGCTCTCGGAGCGCTTTCTCCAGCGCGTCGCGGGCCTCCCTTCGCCCTCGCTGCCACGCCTGGCCATGGAGACCGGCGAGGCTCACGTCGCCGTCGACTACGCGGATGACCCACGGGGGAGCGGCGTGCGGGAGGCCGTCATCGAGGAAGGCTTCGACACGGTCGCCGTGGCGCCGCTCGTGGCCGAGGGCCGATCGTTGGGCGTGCTGGTGCTCTACCACGACCGTCGCCGACCGTGGTCGAACCCGGAGCTGGAGGCTCTCAAGGCCCTCGCGGCGCAGGCCAGCATCGCCATCCAGAACGCGGGCACCTATGCGCAGATGGCGCGTTGGGCGGCCCAGCTGCAGTCGATCCAGCAGCTCGGCACACGGCTGGACCGGATGAGCAGCGTGCGGGAGATCGGCATGGCCATCGCCGTCGAGCTCCAGGAGCTCATCGACTACCACAACGTCCGCGTCTATCGCGTCATCGGCGACGACTGCGTGCCGGTCGCCTGGCGGGGCAACATCGGCGAGTACACCGACGAGGTCGAGGATGAGCTCCGCCTCAAGGTCGGCGAAGGCATCACCGGCTGGGTGGCCGCCCACGGCGTCGCACAGTATCTGCCGGATGCCAACGATGACGATCGGGCGCAGACGATCGTGGGTACGGACGTCATCGACGAGTCGATGCTCATCGCGCCCATGATCTTCGAGCAGCGGGTCATGGGCGTCATCGTCCTGTCCAAGCTCGGGCTCCACCAGTTCTCGCCGGATGACCTGCGCCTGCTCGAGATCTACGCCTCGCTCGCGGCCCAGGCCATGGCCAACGCTGACGCCACAGAGCAGCTCCGGGCGCAGTCGGAGACGCTCGAACGGCAGCTCCGCAGCCAGCGCGAGCTCGTGCGCATGACCGAGTCGATCTTCGCCTCGCTCGACCCGCACGTCGTCCTCGACGAGATCGCGACCCGCCTCGTGGGCCTCGTGCCCGTCGACAACATCGGCATCGACAAACTCGACCGGCTGGCGGGTGAGTTCGTGCCGGTCGTGGCACGTGGCGTGGACGAGGCCGAGTATCGCGGGCGGCGCCTGAAGATGACCGAAGGCGTCGCCGGCTGGGTGGCCGAACATGGCGAGGGACAGCTGATCCTCGACGAGCTGACCGATCCCCGCGTCGCGTTCTTCGATGACGTCGGACCGCAGGCCGGCTCGCTCATCGTCGTGCCGCTCCGCGGTCGCGAGGGCACGGTCGGCGTCCTGACGCTCGAGCGCCTGGGCACATCGGCGGCCTTCACGACCGAGGAGTTCGAGCTGGTCCAGCTCTTCGCCGCTCAGGCCTCGATCGCGATGCAGAACGCGGAGCTGCACGCCGGCGTCGTCGTCCAGGCGCAGACGGACGGCCTGACCGGTCTCTTCAATCACGCCACCTTCACGGCCGACCTCGAGCGGGCGGTGGCGAGCGGAGAGCGGTTCGGCCTCATCATGCTCGACCTCGACGACTTCAAGGGCTTCAACGACACGCACGGGCACCCGACCGGTGACCTTCTGCTGCAGGGCATCGCCCGCGCGCTGACCTCGGCGGGACGAGATTCCGACCGCACCTACCGCTACGGTGGCGACGAGTTCGCGCTCCTCCTGCCGGGCACGGACGCAGCAGGCGCCCGAGCGGTGGCAGATCGGGTTCGCCGGGCGGTCCACGAGGAGGGTGGCCTGCGAGGGGCAAGCGGCGCGCAGGCGGTGACATGCTCGACCGGCGTGGCCGCCTTCCCCAGTGACGGGACGGATGCTGCGGCCATCCTCGGAGCCGCCGACCGCGCCTGCTTCCTGGCCAAACGGACGGGCCGCGACCGGGTCGCCACTGGCGTCGAGGCTGCCGCGACCGGTGCCGACCTCGTGCCCAGTGCGCCGACGCCGATCGATATGCCGAGCGCACCGCGGTCGGCCGCCTGAGCTTCCCGTCGCCGAAGCATCCCAGGGGCACCGCGTCCCCAGTCGCTACCATCGTGGGCATGAGCACGAACCGCGTGCCGGGATCGCGTCCTCGGATCGTCGTCACGATCCAGGCACCCGCCATGGCCGCCGACGCGGATCTCGCACGGCTCAAGAACGATCGCTATCTGGCCCAAGTCGAGGCGGCCGGCGGCGAGCCGGTGGCCATCGACGAGACGGCAGGCGACGAGGAGCGCGCCACCGCCTTCGCCAGCATGGACGGCCTCCTGCTCTCGGGCGGCGCGGATCTGGACCCCGCCCTGTACGGACAGCCCCTCGACGGATCCGTGGCGGTCGAGCCCGGCCGTGATGCCCTCGAGCTGGCTGCCTGGCACGTTGCCGCGCAGCGGGGCCGGCCGGTCCTCGGCATCTGCCGTGGCTTCCAGGCCATCAACGTCTTCGCCGGCGGCAGCCTCACCCAGCATCTCGATGGTCATGCCAGCCCGCCCTATGGATCGGGTCCCGCCAACCGCCACCCGATCCGCGTCAGACGCGCCACGCGCATGGCGCGCATCCTGCGGCCGACCGACCCCGGCGACTTCGTCCTCCGGGTCAACACGTACCACCATCAGGGCTTCCGCCGCGAGCAGCTCGCGCCCGGGCTGGCCATGGCTGCGACGGCGAGTCACCCGGCCGGCGAGATCGTGGAAGCCGTCGAGTCGACAGGCGGCGGCCAGCTCATCCTCGGCATCCAGTGTCACCCCGAGCGGACCGAATCCACTCCGCCGGAGTTCGCGCGACTGTTCGCCTTCTTCGTCGACGCAGCCCGATCGATGTGACGTGATCTAGGCCCTGGGCCCGACCCGTAGCCCTTCAGCGGTTGGCGAGGTCGATGAGGAAGGGCGGCACCCAGATCTGCGAGATATCGGTCGTGAAGCCGAGCACCGTCAGGACGGCGAACTGGGCCACGAAGTAGGCGATCACGAGCTTATCGGCGCGGTCATACACGAGGTGCTTGAGCCACGAACGCTTGCCTGTCCCGAAGCCGCGCAGGTCCATGGCGTCGATGGTGTCCTCCGCGCCCACGAGGGCGTTGATGACCGAGGGCACGACGACCGGCATCGTATTGCGAAGGCGAGCGATGGGACCACCCCTTGCCTCCTGCCAGTCATGACCACGCACGCGCTGCGCATCGGCCGTCGTCTGCATGTCGTTCGACAGCGACGGCAGGAAGCGGAAGGTCAGGTCGATGGCGAAGGCGAACTTGTCGGGCACGCCCAAGCGCCGGAAGGCGATCCCGAACTGGTCTGGGGCGATGGCGTAGGCGACCGGGAAGCCGACCATGGTCATGGCCACGAAACGCAGCAGCTGGGTCCCCGCATAGGCCACGGACTGCGCCGAGACGGGGGTGCCCAGGATCGGGACGGTGAAGAAGACGTCGTACTGGCCGGGCGGGATATTGGGCACGTCGCCGCCCGTGATGAGCGAGTTGAGGGTCACGAGCGCCGTCAGGAAGAGGAGCAGGAAGGCCCATTGCCTCCGCACCCCGGGCCATGGGATGGCGGCGCTACGGTAGTAGGTGTAGGCGACCAGGAGTAGGAAAAGCACGACGCGCGCGTCCCACATCTGGATGACCGTGAAGACGAAGAGGAAGAGGGCGAGGATCAGGACGCGGGGATCGCGGCGGGCCAGCCACGACCCCCGGCCCAGATAGCGCGGGGCGTAGTTCACGAGGCGACGCGCGCTCGCGCGAGCCGCTCAGCGGCCCATGCGCTCCTTGATGGGCTCCCAGACGAAGACGAGGATCGGCACCACGATGGCGGTCACGATGACATTGCCCACCACGACCGGGATGTATTCCGTGGTCAAGACGGCATTGAAGTCCATGCCGCCCGTGACCATGTCGGTCCACACGAAGAGGAAGCCGACGATCGTGGCCACGACGCCCGCGATGGCACCACCGAGGGCCCGCTGGGGCAGCGTGCCGTTCATCAAGCGTCCGAGGTAGAGCGGCGCCAGTCCGGCGATGAGGCCCACGAAGCCGTTGGCCAGGCTCCAGTTCCAGGCCGTCAGCGCTCCATAGCCGGAGAGCTGATCCCCGATGGCGTTGCCGACGGTGCCCGTGAAGAAACCGACGATCGGCCCGAAGGCATAGCCGAAGAAACTGACCAGGCCGAAGGCCGGTCGCAGCGAGACGTTCTGCGTGCCGGGCAACGGCACCTGGATGACCAACAGCAATCCGTAGAGGACGGCCCCGATCGCGGCGTAGACGACGACGCGCGACGTGACCTCCCACATCGTCGAGCGTGAGTTGCCAGGCGAAACCATGGTTGCCATGAGCGTTCCCTTCCCTCCTATGGCTGGCCTGCCGCGATGGCCGCCAGCCGCTCCGCGTCGACGAACCCTCCATCCGCCGGCGCCCAACGCGCGTTGGCCTGCATCAACGTCGTTTCGCGCAGATTGCATGCCCTCCATCGATCGAGGTCCCTGACGACCTCCGCCGGTGACCCGTCAGCCACGACGCGGCCCTCGCGGAAGAGCAGGATACGGTCTGCATGCGTGAGCGCAAGGTCAACGTCGTGGGTCACGAGGTAGAGACTCTCGATCTCCGGGATGGCGCGGACCTGGGCCATGAAGCGTGCCGCACTGGCGTGGTCCTGGCCCGCGGACGGCTCGTCGAGGATGAGGGTGCGTGGTCGCATGCAGAGCGCGATGGCGATAGCCAGCCGCTTCTGCTGGCCGAAGGACAACGTCATCGGCGGCCGCTCGAGGATGTCCTCCTCGGCGTCGAGGCCGACGTGCGCCAGCGAGTCGCGCACGAGCTCGTCGAAGGATGCGGGGTCGGCACCGAAGTTGGACGGCCCGAAGATCAGCTCCTCCTTGACCGTCCGGGCGAAGAACATCTGGCTCGGGCTCTGGAAGACGTAGCCGAAGGTGCGGGCCATCTCCACCACGCGGCGCTTGGCGGTGTCCTCGCCATCGACGGCGATGCCGCCGCCCATCAGCGGCAGGAGCTTCATGGCCGCCTTGAAGAGCGTCGTCTTGCCTGAGCCGTTGGGGCCGAGGATGGCGACGGTCTCGGTGGCGCCCAGGCGGGCGCTCACATCATGCAGGATCTCGACCGCGCCATAGCCCGCGCGGACGTCCACGTACTCGACGCGGGGCGGGATCTCCGGCTGGGGCGGATGCGGCGGAGACGCTGGAGGTAGCGGCACGGGAGCCGCCGAGGCACTCGCGTGCGACCGTCGAACCTGCGCGACGATGGCCTCGAACGGGAGCTTGACCAGGGCCGGATCGGCGATCTCGAGGAACCCGTCTACAGGCCCCAGGTACTGCGTCGCGCCCTGCTCCATGTAGAGCACGCGGTCGGGCCGCAGCTCAAGCGCCTCCTCGACCCGATGCTCGACGATGATCACGGCACTGCCGGCGTCGGCCATCCGACGCAGGATGGTGAGGAGCTGGGAGGCCGTCATCGGGTCGAGATTGGCCAGCGGCTCGTCCACGACGTAGAGCCTGGGGCGCATCATCAGGATGCCGCCCACAGCCACCAGCTGGCGCTCGCCGCCCGAGAGCGCCGCCGTCTCGCGACCAGACAGATGGCCGATGCCGGTCTGCTCGAAGACCTCGCGGATGCCATCGCGGATCGCCTCTCGCGGGACAGCCAGGTTCTCGGGTCCGAAGGCCAGCTCCGCTTCCACCGTGGCGCCGACGATCTGGCGCGCCGGGTCCTGGAGGACGGTGCCGATGACCTGTGCCAGGTCGCGCAGGCGCAGCTCGGCGACTGGGCGGCCCTCGATGCGCACCTCGCCCGCCACGGTGCCGGTGTAAGCGTGAGGGATCAGGCCATTGATGCCGCGGATGAGCGTGCTCTTGCCGCAGCCTGAGGGACCCGCCACGAGCAAGATCTCGCCGGCCTCGACGATCAACGAGATGCCGCGTACCGCCGGTTGGCTCGCGCGACGATAGGTGAAGCTGAAGTCGTCGATCCTGAGGAGCGGTTCGGCCGCCTGGGGCAGCGGTT
>JBEVDC010000218.1:0-4864 GCA_040514195.1 Candidatus Limnocylindrales bacterium
AGGTCGGTCGCGGAGAGGTCCTCGGCGCCCGGCAGCTCGTCCAGGCGGAAGCGTCGATGGCAGGTCGCACACTCGACGAGCGGGTCGCTGAACGAGCCGACGTGGCCCGACGTGACCCAGACCAGGGGGTGCATCAGGATGCCGGCGTCGAGGCCCACGATGTCGTCGCGCTCCTGGACCATCGAGCGCCACCAGACTCGTTTGACGTTGTTCTTGAGCTCGACGCCGAGCGGTCCGTAGTCCCAGACGGCGTTGATGCCGCCGTAGATCTCTGACGAGGGGAAGATGAAGCCACGCCGCTTGGACAGCGACACAATGGTCTCGAGGTTGGCGATTGCCGGAGCGACGTCCGCGTCCGAGGCGGCAGGATGGCCGGTCTTGAGCTCGGTCACGGGCGGGCAGGCTCTCCGCTATCGGTCAGCTGGGGTGCGTGCATTGTCCCATGCTGTCTGGCAATGGAATGTTGACGGACGCCTCATCACGGCAGCGGTATCCTGTGCGCATCACACCCACCCCACCAGCGCGGGAGGTATCCGATGACGGACGAGAAGCAGACGACCACGCCCGACGAGGACGACACCGTGGGCAAACCTGTCATGGACGCCTACGACTTCGTGGCAGCCGAGGGTGTCGCCGACGCTGAGGGCGCGACCATCGTCGCGGCCGCCGGCGATGAGACCGGCGTCAAGGCCGAGGCGGCCATCGTCACCGACTACACGCATGCGCTCATCGTGGCCGAGTTCGCCGATGAGAATGCGGCCATGGAAACGTACCAGGCGCTCCGCCAGGCGGAGACGACGCACGGCTTGCACATCGATGCCGTGGCCGTCGTCCGCTCGGACGCGGAGGGCAAGATCCACGCCCAGAAGGTGACCGATCACAGCACGCGCAACGGCATCGCCTGGGGAGCGGCCGCCGGCATCGTGCTCGGTGTCATCTTCCCGCCGTCGATCTTGGGCAGCGCGGTCGCCGTCGGCGCGGCCGGCGGGGCCATCGGCAAGCTCCGCAACGCCCATCACCGGATCGAGCTCGAGGAAGAGCTGAAGGGCGCCTTGCCGCCGCAGAGCTCGGGCATCGTCGCGTTGGTCGAGAAGACGGAGACCGAGGCCGTCAAGGAGACCATGCCCAAGGCGACCAACGTCACCGAGAAGCCGATCGATGACGCGACGGCCAAGGACATCGAGGCAGAGGCGGCGAAGCAGCCCGTCTGACCGCAGGCCGGCCGCCGCCGGCACACGATCAGCTAAGACGAGGCCGGGCCGGAACGCCCGGCCTCGACGTATCTCAGCCGGCCCCGCGGACCTCGTCGAGGAAGGCCCGCGAGCGCGGTTCGCGCTCGAGCGCCTGACGGACGAATCGGTGCATCGCGCCCTCGACCTCGGCCTCGGTGGCGGTCGTGAGTCGGAGCTGGGCGATGGCTTCGATGTCGAGCCTTCGGTAGGCGCGCAGCAGCTTGAGCGCGTTGAGCGAGAGTGGCAGCCACTCGCCCGGCGGGTTGGGATGGGCCGGGCAGAGCACGCCACCAAGGGCCGGCGCCCAGCGGAAGGTATCGTCCTCCTCCAGCATCCGATCGCACTCGACGCAGCGCTCGACCTCGGGCCGGACGCCGAGCGCATCGGTCAGCCCCATCTCGTACCAGCGCGCGACGCGAGCTGGCGCCATCCCGTCGTCAAGCAGCTGGAAGGCGCGTCGCAGCAGGGCGTAGAAGGGCTCGGCCGGCGCGTGCTCCTCCGTCGAGCGATCCGCCAGCTCGCCCACGTACCAGGCGGTGGCGGCCGGCTCCAGTCGGTCACGTAGCCGCAACCAGGCGTGCAGGACGCGCGCCTGCGTGACGACGTCGAAGGTGCGGCCACGGGCGAGTTGGAGGCGCAGCTCGGCGAACGGCTCGAGGCTTCCGCCGAGCCGGCTGGTCTGCCGCCTGACGCCCTTGGCGATGACCCGCAGCTTGCCATCATCGGGTGTCAGCAGCGTCAGGACGCGGTCCGCTTCGCCCAGCTCGAAGCGGCTGAGGACGATGCCGGTGACCTGGTAGACGCGAGGGGCAGGCACGCCCGAAGCGTACCCCGTGACGCTCCAGGCGGACGCCGTCGCGCTCGCCGGCAAACATGCTGGACCTTGGTATCATCTTTCTCGTGCTGACGACCGCGGACATCCAGGCGCTCATCGCCGACACCGAGGCGACCATCCTCGAGCTCATCGCCGAGGCCGAGGACGACGCGACGCGGCCGATGTACGAGCAGATGCGTTACCACCTGGGCCTCGACGGCGAGCCTGGCGTGAGCGGCAAGCGCCTCCGTCCCCTCCTCGGGCTGCTGGCCTATCAGTCCCTGACCGGCACCTACGAAGCGGCCCTTCCGGGCGCCGCGGCCGTCGAGTTGGGCCACAACTTCAGCCTCGTCCACGACGATATCGAGGACAGCGGTGCTGAGCGGCGCCATCGGGCCGCACTCTGGACGATCGCCGGCATCCCGCAGGCCATCAACACCGGCGACGCCCTCTTCGTCCTCTCGCGCATGGCGCTCCATCGCCTGACCGACCTCGGCTTCAGCGACTCCAAGGTGCTGGGCCTCATGCGCCTCTACGACGAGACCTGCCTGGCCCTGTGCGAGGGCCAGTTCATCGACATCTGGACCTCGGAGGGGCACGGCCAGCAGTCGGTCGAGCGGTACTTCGACATGATCGGACGCAAGACGGCGGCGCTCATCGCCGGCTCCGTGCGGGGTGGGGCGATGCTCGCGACCGACGACCCCGACGTCATCGAGGCCTACCGTGCCTTCGGTTGGGCGCTCGGCATCGCCTTCCAGCTCAACGACGACCTGCTTGGCATCTGGGGTGAGGAGACCGCCACCGGCAAGGCGCCCTCAGACCTGGCCGACCACAAGCGGACGCTGCCGACCATCTACGCGCTCGAGCATGGTGGGCCCGAGGACCGAGAGCGACTGGCCGAGCTGTTGACGCTGGAGGCACCCGACGCCGCCGCGCTCGCCGAGATGCGCACGATCCTCGAGCGCTCCGGTGCCCGTGAGCACACGCGTGCACAGGCACACTGGTATCGCGACGAAGCGCTCCGTCAGCTGGCGCTGACCGGGGCCGTGGACGCCGTTGCTCGGGATCGGCTCGAGCAGATCATCGTCACCGCCATCAGCGCCTGACCAGCGGATCAGCTGGGCCCAGTTCGGCCCTCGATCACGCCTTCGTGAAGGTCATCGTCCCCGTGTCGTCGATGAAGGTCGCCGTCAGCTGATCGCCTGAGATGGCATACGTCGCGATCAGGTCGAGGTACTCGACGTACAGCCCGCCCATGGATCCCTCCGCGCAGGCGGCGAGGGTCGAGGGACCCAGAACCAGGGCCAGGTTCGAGCCATCGACGGTATACGTGCCGGCGACCTGGTTGCAGTCGGCCTTGGCCGCGAACGTGCCGTCGGCGTTGAAGGTGATGGTGTAGTTCTCGGGATCCGGGACGACGGCCTGGTTGGCCGGCACGGCCTCGGTCGAGGCGGTCCATTGCCAGGTGCCCTCGAGGCCGGCGGACGAGGCGGAAGGTGATGAGCCACCGGTCTGACACGCGGCGGCTACCAAGGCGACGGTCATGACCGTCAGGAGGATGATCGATCGGCGCTTCATGCTGTGCGGTCTCCAACCTGCGGGTCGTGAGCGGGCCCAAGCCCGCGGGGACCATAGCAGGTACCGCCCGGGGGCGGGCTGAGCACGCCATGGGAGGCCCGGACCGCGACGGGGTCAGCCCTCGGTATCCGCGATGGGGTCAGTCCTCGGTATCCGCGTCCGGCTCGGGCTCGCGGTGTACGCGCACGGCCAGGACCTTGCCTACCCGCCGCCCATCGGTCGTCTCCACGGTCAGCGTGGCCCCATCGAGATCGACCCGGTCGCCGACCTTGGGTACGCCACCGACGTGGTGGTAAACGAGGCCGCCGACCGTGTCGTACTCCTCGGCATCCTCGGTGTCGAGGTCGACCCCGAAGAGCTCCACCAGCTCGTCCACGTCCGCCCGACCGTCGACCCGCGCCTCGTCGTCAGAGAGGCGCTCGACCATCGGCTCCTCGGTGTCATATTCGTCCTGGATCTCACCCACGATCTCCTCGAGCAGGTCCTCGAGCGAGACCAGGCCGGCCGTTCCACCGTACTCGTCGAGGACGATGGCGACGTGCACCCGCCGTCGTTGCATCTCGTGCAGCAGGTCGTCGACAGACATGGATTCGGGCACGAAGAGCGGCGTCCGAAGCTTCGTCCGGATGGGTGGCAGCTCCGCCCCACCCTTGAGATACGGCAACAGGTCCTTGGCGTACAGGATGCCGACGATGTTGTCGATGGAGCGCTCATAGACCGGCATCCGGGAGTGCCCCACGCTGACGATGGCGTCCACGACCTCGTCATAGGTAGCGGTCACCGGCACGGCCACGATGTCGATGCGCGGCACCATGACTTCGTGGATGCGGCTCTCGCCGAGCTCCATGACGGCGCTGATCATCTGCTCCTCCTCGGCCTCGAGGATGCCCTGCTCGCCGCCGCGCTCGACGAGGATCTTGAGCTCCTCGGTGCTGATCGCGTCCTGGGGCACGTCGCGTACGCCGAGCAGGCGGTTCACGGCGCCGGTCACACGCGTCAGCACCCAGACGATCGGGCCGAGGATGCGTCCCATGACGTCGACGAACCAGGAAAGCGACAGTGCGTAGCGCTCGGCGTGGGCGAGGGCCAGGGTCTTGGGCACCAGCTCGCCGAAGATGATGCTGAAGAAGCTGACCAAGGCGGTCACGATGACGAGGGCCAGGACGCCCGCGTAGGGGGCGAGGGCGGGGATCTCGCTGAAGATGTCGCGCAGGCCGATGGTCAGGCTGACCGCCGCATA
>JBEVDC010000239.1:0-15989 GCA_040514195.1 Candidatus Limnocylindrales bacterium
GTCGATGAGGTTGCCGATGGCGCCGCCGATCAGGAGGCCCAGGGCTACGGTCGTCAGCCACGACGCTCGAGGCCCGCTGCGGGCCTGGACCACGACCAGGATGGCGATGACGAACAGGCTGGCGAGCGCCAGGATCGGCGCCGCGGCGTCGAAGAGGCCGAAGAGACCGCCGTCGTTGTAGGACTTGGCGATGCGCACGAGGTCGCCGATGACCTCGGTCGGCTCGGCCAGGCCCGGGACCGGCCCGTGCGTCGAGGCGAGCGCGAAGACGCTGTCGACGACCGCCTTCGAGGCCTGGTCGAACGCGACCACGCCGATGGCCAGGCCGAAGAACACGAGCCAGCGTCGGACCGCGCCTAGGCGCAAGTCGGCGGAGACCGGCTCGTCGTCGACCGGCAACGCCTCCGCCGTCTGGCTCACGTCGCCGGTTCCAGACCGACGGTCACCGAGCCAAGGCTGGTCTCGACCGCGCTCGAGCGCGCACCATTCGGGGGCGGGACCAGGTGAAGCTCGCTGGCCAGCGTCTCCGTGGCCACCGCCTCGAGCGATGCGCCGAAGCGCTGGGCGACGCCCTCGTCCATGCCCAGCCAGAGACGGATCGGGTCGTCGAGCTCGAGGCCGGCCGATCGACGAAGCTCCTGGATCGCGCGCTGGATCTCGCGCACATCGCCCTCGCGGCGCAGCTCATCGGTCAGCGAGGTGTCGAGCACCACGACCAGCCCGTCGTCTGCCGCGACCGCGGTGCCCGGTCGTGGCGCGGCCTGGATCTCGACCTCATCAGCGGCCAGGTCGACGCCAGCCAGCCGGACACCCCCGTCCGGCAGGAACTCCACCTCGCCGGCTCGCGCCGCCGCCATGACCGCCGGGATGGCAGCGCCCAGGCGCTTGCCGATGCGTGGCAGGAGCGGCTTGACCCGACGCTCGACCAGGTCCGAATCGTCGTCGATGACCGACACGTGACGCACATTCGCCTCGGCCGCCACGAGGTCGATCAAGTCGGGTGTCAGCGTCGACGCGCCTCCGGGAACGGCCAGCCACGCCTGGGCCAGCGGCTGGCGCATCCGGATGCCAGCGCCGGAACGCAACGTCCGGGTCAGCTCGACGGCACGTCGGGCGGCAGCCATGGCCGCCTCCATCGCGGCGTCGCCCGCTGCGGCCAGCTCGCTCGTCGGCCAGCTCGTGAGGTGCACGGAGTCAGGCAAGCTGGCAACTCCTGCGGAGAGGTTGCCGTACATCGATTCGGCCATGAACGGGAGGATGGGCGCCAGCAGCCTGGAGGTCGTCAGGAGCACGGCATGGAGCGTCGCGAAGGCCCCTGCCTGCTCCATGTCGCTTGCCGCTCGCGAGAACCGCCGTCGGCTGAGGCGCAGGTACCAGGTCGACAGGTCGTCCATGAAGCTCGACAGACTCCGCGCCGCGCCTGCCGCATCGTAGTCGTCGAGCTCTCGGCCGACCTCGGCCGCCGTCGCGGCCGCGCGGGACAGGATCCAGCGATCGAGGACGTGTCGCTCGGGTGCCGCCGGCGCCGCTTCGGTGGGATGCCACCCTGCGACGCGGGCGTAGCGCACGAAGAAGGCGAACACGTTCCAAAGGACGAGCAGCTCACGACGCGCCTCGTCGGCCGCATGCCAGCCGAAGAGGATGTTGTCCTCGGGCCTGGCCGTGGCGTACATCCAGCGCATGACGTCCACGCCCATTCGATCGGCGGCCTCGTCGAACTCGATGGCGTTACCCCAGCTCTTGGACATCTGCCGGCCGTCCTCGCCGAAGACGAGGGCGTAGCCGAAGATCGCCTTGAAGGGCTCCTGGCGCCGCAGGACGGTGCTCATGGCCAGCATCGAGTAGAACCAATTCCTGAACTGACCAGGGAAGCTCTCGGTGATGAAGTCGGCCGGGAACCAGCGCGCCCAGTAGGGCGGGTCCTCGCGGAAATGGAGGGTGCTGAAGGGCACGATCCCGGCGTCGAGCCAGGGGTTGCCGACATCGGCGATGCGCGAGACCGGCGCCCCGCAGCCGGAGCATGCGATGCGCACCGCGTCCACGAACGGGCGATGCGGCGTATGCCCCTCGAAGGCCTCCCAGCCCTCGACGGCGCGTTGGCGCAGTTCTTCGCGGCCACCAACCACGGACACGGTGCCGCACGCCGAGCAGTCGTAGATCGGCAGCGCAAGCCCCCAGTAGCGCTTCTTGCTGATCATCCAGTCGTGCATGTTGAGCAGCCAGTCGAGCTCGCGCTCGTAGCCGAAGGAGGGGATCCAGCGGATGCGGTCGACGACCTCCATGATCTGGTAGCGCAGGCTGCGATCGATCTGCTCGGCGCTCAACGCCTCGCGCGGCTGGTCGTAGACCTCGCCCATGCCGATGAACCACTCGTCGACGAGGCGGAAGATGAGCGGCGTGCCGCACCGCCAGCAATGCGGGTAGCGGTGCGTGATCGTCTCCAGGCGGTAGAAGCGCCCGTGGTGCTTGAGGCGCTCGATGATCGGCTCGGCGACGTCGCGCACGTCGCGACCGGAGAGCGAATCGAAGCCCTCCAGGAAGAAGCCGGACTCATCGAGCGGCGCGATGACCGGAAGGCCGAGCCGTTTGCCGAGCTGGAAGTCCTCGGCGCCGCAACCGGGCGCGACATGGACGATGCCGGTCCCTTCCTCCTCGCCCACCTCCTCCCAGGTGACCACGCGGTGCTCGTATGGGCCAGCTGACTGTGGCTCTGGCAGCGCAGGATCGGGCAGCCAAGCCTTGAAGGCCTCGCGGACCGCGGGCAGATCATCAAACGGCCCGGCGTATCGCCAGCCGACCAGCTCGGCGCCGGGTCGCTCCTCGAGGACCTCGAACGGCCCGACCACGGCCGTCTTGAGCGTCCCCTTGCCAAGCCAGAACTCATCGTCGCCCTGTCGGATGCGGACATATGTGATGCCCTCCCCGACGGCCGTAGCGACGTTCGACGTCAGCGTCCAGGGCGTCGTCGTCCATACCAGCAACGACTCCCCCGGTCGGTCGAGCAGGGGCATCCGGATGGTGAGGCCGGGGTCATCGCGGTCCTGGTAGCCCTCCGCTGCCTCGGTCTGGCTGATGCCCGTCCCGCATCGGCCGCACCAGGGCATCGTGTCGTGACCCTTGTACAGCCAGCCACGGCGATGGCACTCCGCGAGGAAGCCCCAGATGAGGTCGTTGGTCTCGTTGCTGAAGGTGAAATAGGAGCCGCCCAGGTCCGGCATGCCCAGCCGTCCGACGATCATCTCGACGCTGTCGGTGACCGGGCCGTGCGGTCCCTCGACGGTCGTCTCGGCGGCCGGGTCGGCGGCCAGCAGGTCCCGCAGCCGCCGGAGCTCGTCGGCATCGTTCCAGTCCATCCACATGCCAAGTCGGATGGACTGCTCGGTCTGCCGCGCGGCATAGGTCAGGACGCGCTGCTTGCAGAGGCTGATGAACTCGGCGATGCCGAAGGCCTCGATGTCGCGCTTGCTCGTGAAGCCGAGGTCGCGCTCCACGTTGACCTCGACCCACAAGCCCTGGCAGTCGAAGCCGTTCTGCCAGCGCTGGTCCTCGCCGAGCATGGCGTGATATCGCTGGTAGAGGTCCTTGTAGGCCCGGCCCCAGGCATGGTGCACGCCCATCGGGTTGTTGGCCGTGATGGGGCCGTCGAGGAACGACCAGGTCGGCCCGCCCGCGTTCTTGGCCCGCAGGCGGGCGAAGGTGCGCCGCTCGCGCCACTGCGCCAGGATCTCGTGTTCCTGGGCTGGGAAGTCGGGCAGGCTGGCGACGGCGCGGAAGGGGCTGTCGGAGGGCATGCCGCCCAAGGATAGCCGAGCCATCGCCGGCCCGGCTGGCAGGGCTAGAGCGGTGCCTGCGCCTGGCCCGCTCGGCGCCCCGCTGCGAGCCGGGGTATCATCCCGCCCGATGCAGCAGCGCCCCCGTGACGAGGGCCGGCACCGATCGCCCTTCGCGGCCGCCTTTCTGTCTCTCCTCTTCCCCGGCCTCGGCCAGGCCTACGTCGGCTTTTACGGCCGCGCCCTGGCCTTCGCCGCGCCGCTCATCCTGCTCATCGCCCTCGGCGGCGGGCTGCTCATCAACGCGCAGACCCGTCTGGCGCTGCTGGCGGCCCTTTCGAGCCCCACCACGCTCCTCGCCGTCCTGGTCATCAATGCCATCCTGCTGGCCTATCGTGTGGTGGCCATCGTCGACGCCTTCCGCCTTGCCTCGGCCGCCAACGCCTTGGCCACCTCGGGCGGCGGGCGTCTCGGTCGACCTCGTGTCCGCTGGCACCCGGTGGCCATCGCGGGCCTGCTGGCGGTCATCCTGGTGGCCTCCATCGCCCACGTCGCGGTCGCGCGCTACGACCTCATCGCCTACGACCTGGTGACCTCGATCGGCCGGGGTGGCGACAACGAAGACTCCGAGGCGACCGACGTGCCGGCATCCGGCGACCCGACGAGCACTCCGACCGACGACCCTGGCGCGGCCCCCACCGGTTCCGAGGAGCCGACCGCCGCCCCGCAGACCGCGAAATGGGACGGCACGGAGCGGCTCAACATCCTGCTCATCGGCGTCGACAAACGCCAGGGCCAGAGCGCCTACAACACCGACACCATGATCGTGGCCAGCATCGACCCGGTCACCAAACAGGTCGGCATGTTCAGCCTGCCGCGCGACACGGTCGATGTGCCGCTGCCGCGCGAGTGGCGCGCCTACGGCTTCTACGGCGGGGTCTACCCGGCCAAGATCAACAGCCTTTGGTCACGCGCACGTGGCCAGCCGAACCTGTTCCCAGGCAACAAGTCCAGGGAGCGTGGCTTCAACGCCCTCAAGGGCGCCCTCGGCGAGCTCTACCAGATCGACATCCCCTACTACGTCGAGGTCGACTTCAACGGCTTCAAGAAGATCGTCGACACCTTCGGCGGTGTGGCCATCGACGTCCAGACCCCGGTCTCCGACGACCACTACCCGATCGGCGGCGGCAATTCATACAACCTGTACATCCCGAGCGGCTTCCAGCACATGGATGGGACTGAGGCGCTGGCCTACGCGCGGGCGCGACACAAGACATCCGACTTCGACCGCGCGCAGCGGCAACAGCGTGTCATCACGTCGCTGCGGCAGCAGGTCGACGTGGCCAGCCTGCTCGAACCCGGCCGGCTCGAGGGTCTCATCTCGACGCTCAAGTCCTCGATCCATACGGACATCCCCGCAGAGCTGTTCCCGGCCCTCGTCTCGCTCGCCGGTCAGGTCGATGCCAAGGAGGTCCGCTCGCTCGTCTTCACGCCGCCGACCTACCAGGTCGAGTGCCTATCCTGCTACTCGCTGACGCCCAAGCTGAAGGCCATTCGCCGGGCGGTCAGGAACGTCTTCAAGGTCGACAAGGCGCTCGAGCAGACGCGCGTCAGGGTCGGCGAGGAAGGTGCCGTCATCTGGGTCCTCAACGGATCGGGCATCGCCGGCCAGGCAGCGAACATCGCCGACTACCTCGACTACCTGGGCATGGATGCGACCGTCCCGACCGCGGGGGGCGGCCGTGCCAACCGGAGCGACCATGCCCAGTCGGTCGTGACCGTCTACAACGGCGCCCAGACGGAGATGGTCGAGACGATCGCAGCACTGGAGCAAGCCATGGGCGTCAAGGTCGTGCTCAGGAACGACCCCGTGGTGACAGCCGACGTGATCGTCATCACCGGTGCTGCGACGCCCTCGCTCAGTCCTCCGGACTGAACGCCTAGTAGACCGGCTTCAGCCAGTCGCTGTAGGCCGGCAGGCGACCGCGCACGGCGTCGAAGTAGACGTCCTTGATGCGACCCGTGACCGGCCCGATGCTGCCGTCGCCGACCGCCCGGTGATCGATGCGTGTGACCGGCGAAACCTGCGCACCCGTACCGACCAGAAAGACCTCTTCGGCGACGTACAGCTCGGTCCGGTCGATCGAGCGCTCGACGGTCTCCAGGCCGAGTTCGGCGCGCGCGAGCTGGATGATGGCGGCGCGCGTGATGCCCTCCAGGATGTCGTCCGTCACGGGCGGCGTGACGAGTACGCCGTCACGGACCATAAACAGGTTCTCGGCGCTGCCCTCGGAGGCGTGCCCGTCGGCTGTCAGGACGATCGCCTCCTCGTGCCCGTTGAGCATCGCGTCGGTCTTGGCGAAGGCGCTGTTGACGTAGGCGCCGCTGATCTTCGAACGAGCCGGGATGGCGGTGTCGGAGATCCGTCGCCAGGACGTGGTCATCGTGCTGATGCCGCTGGTCGTGTCGATGTAGTCGCCGAAGGGCAGGCAGACGATCATGAAGTCGTGGTCCAGGTCGTGCAGCCGGACGCCGATGGCCTGGCTCGACTTGTAGACCGAGGGCCGGATGTAGGCGTCCTCGCGGAACTCGTTCCGGCGCAGGAGCTCGACCGTCAGATCGACCAGCGACTCCGGGCTGGCGGGCAGGTCCATCATCAGGATCCGTGCCGAGTTGCGCAGCCGCCGAAAGTGCTCGAGGCCCTTAAGCAGGAAGAGCTGGCCCTGGTCGGCGTTCCAGTACGCGCGCACGCCCTCGAAGCAGGCCGTGCCGTACATGAACGCGTGCGTCATGATGCCGATGCGCGCATCGCGGAGCGGCATGAAGCGGCCCTCGTGGTAGCACTCGACGAGGCGCTCGCGCGGCAGGGCGCCGCTGGCGTCGGAAGGGGTCTCGTTCTCGGTCAGCATGGCCGGGAGTATAGCCTCAGGCCGTGCCCACGCCACCGGCCACGACGACGGCCAGGTAGGCGACGTAGAAGACGCCGCCGATGAGCAGGCCGCGGCCCGTCAGCGTCGAGCGACGCGCCATGGGCAGGAAGATGGCGATGGTCGAGACGATGGCGATGGCGGCCGACAGGAAGGCGATCGCCGACTCGGGCCCGATGGCCCATCCGTCCGGCGCGAAGAGCAGCGCGACCGCGGTCGGGAAGCAAGCCTGGAAGACCATCGCGCCCGAGATGTTGCCGATGGCCAGGGTGTCCTTGCCCTGGCGGACCCAGATGACGCTGTTGAGCTTCTCCGGCAGCTCGGTCGCGATGGGCGCGATGACGAGCGCCAGCAGGGTGGCGCTGAGGCCGAGGCTGGCCGAGATCTCGGTCACGGCCTCGACGAACACGAGCGCGCCCGCGATGATCAAGCCGAGCGCGAAGACGACCTGGACGCTGACGACCCGGAGACGCGGGATGACCGGGTCGATGCGATGCGCACCCAGGTCCAGGCGATGGAAGCGCAGCGGAGCAAGGTCGCCACCGTGGCCGGTCTGTGACTCGGCCACGAAGTGGGCTCGGACGTAGACGACATAGAGCACGAAGAGCACGGCCGCAGCGGCGGGGCGCGCCCAGGTCCACTCGAGCGGCACGAATGCGACCGCGATGGCGAGTCCGTAGGCGAGCAGGAAGAAGCGCACGTCCTTGCCGACCACCACCGGTTCGATATCCATGGTGAGGCCGGTCTTCCGTCGCGAGCGCGCGGTGATGACGGCGACGCCGGTCACGAACATGGCCAGCGTCGCGAGCATGAACGGTGCCCCCAGGATGGCGCCGATGCCGATCGCGTCGCTGGAGGCAGCGTCGCCGGCAAGGATGGCCACGATGGGGATCATCGTCTCCGGAAGCGCGGTGCCCACGGCGGCGAGCACCGAGCCCACCGCGCCCTCGGCCAGGTCTAGCTTGCGACCGACCCACTCGATGCCGTTGGTGAACAGCTCGGCGCCGATGAGGATGATCGCGAACGATGCGAAGAGGACGATGAGGGTCTCCATCGTCAGCGTGTCCAGACGGCGACGACGAGCGCGACCGAGAGCGCGACCAGGACGGCCGCCGCGGTGATCGCGCCGCGTCGGTCGCCCACCCGCCCGAAGCCGATGGCCGCGGCCACGACCGTGGCTGCGGGCAGGATGACCGTCAGCACGATGCCGGCCCAGATGAAGGCCTGCGGCTCCAGTGCCAGGAGCGAGGCCAGCCAGCCGCCCACGGTCGGCGGGGGGCTCGGCTCTGGACGTGGCTCGATACCCGCCAGGAGCATCAGCAGCATGCCAAGCAGCACAAGCACGAATGCGGCGCGCGCGCCGACGTCGAGCAGTCGGGCGACGACGGTCGCCGTCCTTCGCTCACCGTCCGCAACGTGGCTCATGCGATGGGCACCAACCCGACGGCCCGCATGACCATCTGCACGGCCACATACAGGAGCACGACGACGAAGATCCAGCGCAACAGGGCGACCGGAACGCGGGGCGCGACCAAAGCCGCCGTCGTGGCTCCCAGGAAAGTCCCGACCAGCACAGGGGCAGCCACCAGGGGGTCGATGGCGTCGCGCAGGATGTAGAGGACGGCGCTGGCGGACGCGGTCACGCCGATGGTCAGGTTGCTCGTAGCCGTGGCCGCCCGCAGTGGGAGCCCCATGGCGAGATGCATGGTCGGCACCTTGATGATCCCGCCGCCGACGCCGAGCAGGGCAGAGACCATGCCGGCCAGACCGCTCAAGGCGAGGCCGACCGGCAGGTTACGGACCACGTAATCGGGGCGAGAGAGCGACGCCCTGAGGCTCATCGGGGCGTCGGTCGGTGCGACGCCCCTGGCTGCGGCCGCTGGCGCGAGGTTCGTCTGGGCGGCCGCGACCGCGGGATCGTCGTCGGTGGCGGAAGGATCGGGCTCGACGACAGCCTCGTCCGGAGCCGGCGGCGCAGCCACTCCCTGGCGTGGCCTGGCCATGGAGATGGCGACATAGACGAGCATGGCCGCGAAGGCGGCCGCGATCAGACGCTCGTCGATGGCGAAGGCCACGAGACCACCGACCAGCGCGCCGATGACGGTCAGCACTTCGAGCGTCAGCCCGAGGCGAAGGTTCGCGGCGCCTCGGCGCAGGTAGGTGGCGGCGCTTGCCGACGACGTCGCGATGACCGCGAGAAGGCTGATGGCCACAGCCTCGCGGAAGGGCAGCCCGAACCCGAGGGCGAGCATGGGCACGATGAGGACGCCGCCGCCGAGGCCGAGCAGGGCGCCGAAGGCACCGGCGCCGAAGCCGCCGGCGGCCAGGACGAGCGTGAGCGCCACGGGCTTAGCGGCCGAACAGGCCCGGCCGAGTCAGGGGCGAAGGTGCTGAGGAGCGTACGGCAGCAGCGCGACGTGGCGGGCTCGCTTGAGAGCCACCGAGAGCTGGCGCTGGTGCTGGGCGCAGGTGCCGGTCTTGCGTCGGGGCTCGATCTTGGCGCGCTCGGAGAGGTACCGGCGGAGGCGATTGACCTCCTTGTAGTCGATCTGGACCGTCTTGTCGGCACAGAAAGAGCAGACCTTGCGGCGGCGCCGGTCTCGGTAATACTCGTCGCGCTTCTTGGCTCGGGCTGGCGGCATCGATCAGAAGTCCTCAGGTGCGGGGATGCGTGCTGGTCAGAACGGGATGGGGTCGTCGAAGTCGTCGCCACCTGCCGGCACCGGCGCCGGTGCCGGCGTCTTACCCGGCCCCACGGGGCGCGAGGCGCGGACGTCGTCACCACCATCGTCGTCGCGCTGCCGCGGATCGAGGTTGGCGAAACGATCGGCGATGAGCTCGGTCATGTAGTGGGTCTGGCCGTCCTTCTCGTACTGGCGGGTCTGGATGCGACCCTCGATGAAGACCTTGGTCCCCTTGCGCAGCCACTCGGCAGCGCGCTCAGCGTTCTCCCGGAAGAGGACGACACGGAACCACTCCGTCTCCTTCTTCCACTCGCCTGACTCGTCCTTCGTGTTGCGGTTGACGGCCACGCTGAACTGGGTGACCGCGGTCCCGGATGGCGTATAGCGCATCTCCGGGTCACGGCCCAGGTTGCCGATGATCAGGCACTTGTTGAGCGACATCGTCAGACCCTCCAGATCATGGACGTGACCCTAGTCGATGGCGGCGGGGGCGGCTTCGGTCTCCGACTCGTCGATGCGCTCGCCATCGTCGACGACCTCCTCGTCGTCGGGCGGGGCGACATCGACCTCGTCGAGATCGCTGGTCGCGGTCGACAGACGTCGGGCAGATGCCGGCCGCTCGACATGCGTCACGAGGTGGCGGATGACCTCTTCGGTGATGTGCAGGTTGCGCTCGAGCTCGGCGACGGCCTCGGAGGGGGCATCGAAGACCACGATGTGATACGAACCCTCGCGGTGAGCGCCGATGGCGTAGGCGAGCCGGCGGCGTCCCCAGGGGCTGACCTTGATGATCTGGCCGCCGGAGCCGATGATCGATCGCGTCGCGCGGTCGATGGTCGCCTGGATCCGATCCTCCGCGAGGTCGGGTCGCAGGATGAGCATGAGTTCATAACGGCGCATGGGGCCGTCGCCCTCCTTCCGTCGGGGAAGCCCTGCTCGGCGGGGTGACGCGGCGCGTCCCGGGACCGGCAGAGCAGAAAGGATCAAGGTCGGCAGTGTAACACGGCGCCTCTGCTAGACTGGCCGGCGTTCCCGCCCCTGCGCCCACGGTGAGGTCCCGCGTTGTCCGCCTCCGCCATCCTCCTGATCGAGCCGGATCCTTCGACGGCCGACCTCATCCGAACCACCCTGGAGAGCGCCGGCCACCCGGTGACGGTCATCGACGACCCCGAGGCGGCGCTCAAGCTGGCAGCCGAACACGCTCTGTTGATGATCGACCTGCCTGATGCCGCGGCACCCGATGGCATCCTCGCTCGACTGCGTGATCCGTCGGTGAGCCGACCACACCTCATCCTCGCGGTCGCCCAGGGCGATGACATCGAGGAACGCATCGGGCTCATCGAGGCCGGGGCCGACGACGTCATCGTCAAGCCTTTCGACGGCACCGAGCTCGAGGCGAAGGTCGAAGCGTTGCTCGTTCGCGTGCGCCGGCGTGGCGATGCCCCGGGCGGCGTAGGGGCTGGACTCGGGCCCGCCGGCCGCCGGATCATCGTCTTCTTCAGCCCCAAGGGCGGCGCCGGCACCACGACCCTGGCCGTCAATGTGGCGGTGGCCCTGGCCGAGGATCGACCGGGTCGGGTCGCCCTGGTGGATCTCGACCTGCAATGGGGCCAGGCGTCGACCCACCTCGACCTGCGTCCGAAGGCCACCATCGCCGAGCTGACGCGGGACGTGCAGGCCATCGACGAGCCATCCCTCATGAAGACATACATGGAGCACAAGGAGCCCGGGCTCGACGTGCTCTGCGCGCCGCTCAATCCGGAGAACGGATCACTCGTCACGGCGGATCACGTGGCCGCATTGGCCGCCGGCCTGCGCACGAGCTATGACCTCGTGGTCATCGATGCCGCCTCGATGCTCGACGAGCGAAGCTACGCCGCCTTCGAGGCCGCCGACGTCGTCGTCTTCACGGCCGTCCCCGAGATCGCTGCTCTCAAGGCGCTCCATTCACTGCTCGAGACGCTCAGCGAGACCGGTGCCGCGGTCGGCAAGACCGTCTTCATCCTGAACCACGTCTTCGGCCGCGAGATGCTCAAGCTCCAGGACATCGAGAACTCGCTGGCGGCCAAGATCACGCTCGAGGTCACGCACGACCCGGTCCTCTATCTGAAAGCCGTCAACGAGGGCATCCCGGTCGTCCGAGGCGCTCCGAAGAGCGCCTCCGCAGAGCGCCTTCGTCGGCTTGCCGGGCTGCTCGCCGGCTCCACGGAGCTGGCCTCCGGCAACGGCCCGGGAGAGCCAGCCAGGCCACGCGGCCTTGGCGGGCTCCTGAAGCGAGGTTGACCGGCGACGGGAGCCGCCCGGCGTGACGCCCATGCCGAGTGGCTGGATCCACGTCATCGCGGGCTGCATGTTCAGCGGCAAGACGGATGAGCTGCTGCGCCTCTTGCGACGGGCCGAGATCGCGGGGCGTCGGGTGATGCTCGTCCGCCCGACCATCGACGACCGGACCGCCCCCGAGGTCGTGGAGTCCCGCTCGGGCGTGGCCTATCGGGCGCGCCCGGTGGGCAGCGCCGCCGACATCCCGGCGCTCGTCTCGCACGAGCGAGCCACCGTCGTGGCCATCGACGAGGCCCAGTTCTTCGACGATGGCCTCATCGAGGTCGCCGAGCTGCTCGCCTCCGAGGGCCGCATGGTCATCCTGTCCGGCCTCGACCAGGACTTCCTCGGGCGGCCGTTCGGTCCCATGCCCGGACTCCTCGCCCTCTCGGACGAGGTCACCAAGCTGACCGCGATCTGCACGGTCTGCGGCGCAGAGGCGACCCGTACCCAGCGGCTTGTCGGTGGCCGGCCGGCCGGCCGGGATGACCCGCTCATCGTGGTCGGTGGCCTGGCGGACGAGAAGTACGAAGCCCGCTGTCGGGCCCACCACGTCATCGGACCAGGTCGCTAGCCAGCCCGTGGCGTATCGCTTGTCGATGTGCCGCCGGCCGGCGTTCCGTCCTTCAGCCGCGCGTCCCTCGGCCCCCGCCGCAGGCCCGCCCGCCCCGCCCTACGCGACGGGCTTCTTGGGGGCCTTCGGCTTCTTGGGTTTCGGTGGGCGCTTCGGTGTCTTGTCTGCCAAGGTGCACCTCCTGCGCGGAAGGATAGGCCCATTGACACGCCGGCGCGAGGCATCTGAGCCCACAGGCCGCTTTCGCCTCCAGCCCTTGGCACGTAGGATGGGTCGGATGGAGTACGGATGACTGCCGGGCACTTCGAGGCATTGCGGATACGTGCAGGCCTGATCGCCGACGAGCGCGTGGGCGCGGGCTGGCGCGACGCCGCTTCTCGCCTGGCGATCCCGACCTACCTCATCGTGCTCGGGGTCTTCGTGGCATTCAGGATCCTGCAGATCGGACCGTGGGACTCCCCCGGCTTCGATCTCCATGCCTACTGGTCGACGCGCGACGGGCTCGACTACTCGGCGACACGCCCGGGTGCACCCGGCGCCTATCTCTACTCGCCCGCCTTCGCGCATGCCATAGCCGTCGTCACGACACTGCCGTGGCCCCTCTTCGCAGGCCTCTGGACCGCGTTCGTCGGTTGCCTACTGATCTGGCTGGCGGGGCGATGGGCGATCGTCCTCCTGCTCCTGCCGCCGGTCGTCATGAGCGTCGTCATCGGCCAGGTCGACCTGTTGATCGCGGCGGCGATCGTGCTCGGCTTTCGATGGCCTGCTGCCTGGGCACTACCGATCCTGACCAAGGTCACGCCGGGCGTGGGCCTGCTCTGGTTCGCGGTCCGGCGGGAGTGGCGCTCGCTGGGCATCGCGCTCGGTGCGACGGCGTTGATCGTCGCCGCCTCGTCGGCCGTCGATCTCGAGGCCTGGCTGGGTTGGCTGGGGATGCTCAGCCGTGGCCAGTTCCCGAGGGCGGAAGACGGCTTCTACCTCGACGTGCCCCTCGGATTCCGCTTCGCGATCGCCACCTTGGTCGTCGTATGGGGGGCTCGCACCGACCGTCGCTGGACCGTGCCACTGGCGGCGTGCCTCGCCATGCCGACCGTCTGGATCAACTCGCCCACGATCCTCGTCGCCATCATCCCGCTCGCGGCGTTCGGAGCCAGGACGCCGGCCGGGCGCTGGCTTCGGCGTGGGGAGACGGCGACGACCGAGGACAGCCGTCGGCCAGCCGAGGCCATGGAGCCGACCAGGCGAGGCATGCCGCCCCCATCGGTTCGCGCGGCGCCCGAGCAGGGAATCGAACCCTGAGTCCTCGCGGATCGGCGCCGACTAACGTGCCGTGGCGGGGAACAACGACCCTTCGGTCACCTCGCTCTTGTGAGCCGCGAACGCAGCCAAGACCTCTTCTTTCTCGGCTTGCGGCACCTTGAAGCCGTCGAGCGTCCTGCTGAGTACAGCCGCGACTTCGTCGAACTCGTCGGGAGCGATGTGGAACGCGCGATGAGCTTCTTCCAAGCCGATCGGAGTCCCTCCTGGTTTCGTGCCCACATACTCGAATGGTCCCCCTGCGACGTTGCACAGCCACAGGGTTCGCATCCATTTCAGACCCGGCAATCTGTCGAGTTGCTTGGTGTGCCAGTCGCGAAGGGCGACATTGCTCGAGCCCTGACCAACGATCGGATCCTTCACGATCTCATCGCTGAACTGATCCACGACGGCTGCGATGGCGAAGACGCCACCCAGCCGTTCGTAGAGGCTCTTGTCGGGCATCATGGGTCCCCTTTCTCGTTCGACGCAGGGTTATCCCCGGACGCCGGCACTACGGCTTGACGGCCTCCCAGTTCTCGTAAACACCGTTGGCATCGCCGGGTACTTTGTCGTTGGCGAAGAAGTACAGCGGCAGGCCGTTGTACGTGACCTGCAGCGTGCCGTCGTCGGCACGCGTGATCGTGCCGAGCGTGCCTCCGACGCCCGTCCCGCCGGTTGGCGTGGCGCCAGCCGCCACCGTCACGGCCGGCCAATTGGCGATGCAGGTGTCGGTGCAGGCGCTCGTGCCGCTGTCCTTGACATCCTTCGTGAAGACGTAAACGGTCATCCCGTTCGATGCTGCCACGAGAACCGTGCCGATGGTGCCCACCGGCTTGGCCTCGACGGTCGCGCCCGCTGCCGCTGACGGGGATTCGGAAGGTGACGCCGGTGCCTCGGACGCGGGCGCCTCAGTCGCAGGTGCAGCGGTCGCAGGCGCTTCGGTCGCCGGGGCGGACGGGGACGCACCGCCTGCCGAGCATCCGACGACAAGGATGGCCGCGGCCGCGGCAACGACGATGGATCGACGTGATTGCATGTGGAGCCTCCGTATCGCGTGGTCTCGAGCGGCGCGGCGTGGCCGCCGGACGGCCTCGCGAAGTCACCTGGCCAGACGGGTTCATCTCTCGAGCCGTCAGTCCAGGACCGAACCTCGCACGCGACCGCACGTCCGCGTCGTCGACACATCCCCATACGTCGACTTGCGGCTATCGGATCTTGCCTCGGGCTCTGCCCGCGACGTCTATGAGGCCTGACGGTCCCAGGGAACGAATGGCGCGGCGGACCAGGAATCGGGCACGATCCCAGAGCCAAGATCTAGGGCGCGGAGAACACTCCGGGTGCCGCCGACGCTCCGAGGTCCCGGTCCTCCATCTCCCACGCATGGTCCATGACGTGGTGGGCGGTGCGACGCACGAGGAATTGGATCGGCCAGGTCCGCGCCGGCATCCGATCGGCGTTGTACGCGCGGATGGCATCCAGGTACGCCTGTCGATGGCTCGCGAGGCCGCCTGGCGTGAGGACGACGTCGAGCTCGGTTCGGACGCCGACCTTGCGGGACCACTGCTCCGGTTCGTTCGCGTACACGTGGCGGATGATCTGGTCGCGAGTGCGCCCACCACCGCGAATGTTGGGGCGCAGTTCGGGCGACACATGTGCCGCGACGTCGTCGAAGTAGGCCCAGCAGGCACGCAAGAGATCGAGCCGCCTCTCCAGGTCGGCCGACGAGAGCACGTCACGCTCGATCTGCGACGGAACGTGTGCGAAGCCCCAGAAGTCGGTCGAGCTCGACCCGGGCACGCGTTCGACGATCTGCGCGACGCCCGCCTGCGCGAACGGGCTCCCCATGCCTGCTCGTTCGGCAACGCCGGCATATCGCGGAAGGTACGACGAGAGTTTGTCGAGCGCCCCGTCCTCCGAAGTCCCCCAGCGGTCGAGGCCAGGCCAGTCCATCGCACCCGCGACGACCCTGCGCTTGACGCCGATCTCGAGGATCACCCGCAGTGTTTCGCTCATGTTGGACAGCCTACGTGCGACCGCAACCGCCTACCGGCTGCCGAGGCCGCGAGGGACATCAGGGGTCGACATCGTCGGCCTCGCGCGGGCCAGGTACGTGCCGCACTGCGCTGCGCTACTCCTGGGCCTGATCGGTGATCTGGCCAAACGCGTCGTAGGCCGTGACGGTGAATCGCTTCGAGGGCAAGTGTGGTCCCGGCCGGTTCGGGTCGAGTGGCCTTCCCGCCTCCCACCACGCGAGGTACCAGCCGTTGCTGAGTGTGGCGGTCACCGGGCCGATGTCCTCGACATCGAGGACAACACGTCCGGTTCCGGCTCCCACGCGACCGATCACGTACTGCACGGCGACGTCGCCGTCGGTGAAACCGCCGCTGCCGCTGGGCGAGAGGTGCCCCGGCGCCAG
>JBEVDC010000023.1:0-16045 GCA_040514195.1 Candidatus Limnocylindrales bacterium
TGCATCGAGCATGGCCAGGGAGACGACGGCCCCAAGGCGCCAGGCGTGTCGTGCCGTCAACGCCGCCGGTCGGAAGCCGATCGAGCAGAGGAGCGCTGCGCCCGGCGGCGCTGTCCACGTCCGATCGAGCCGCGCGCGACCAGCCGTCTGCTCGTCGGAGACGGCGACGGCGACTTCCGGGGCGCCGGCGTCGAGCCAGGCACGGACGACCGCCTGCGTCGACTCGACGGTGGCGAAGCGTTCGAGCCGGGCGGGGAAGGCCGAGCTGTCGGGGCTCACCCGGCCGCCGTGCCTGCCCCGCTGGCGAGGGCATCGGGGCGCTCGAGCGCGAAGGCGGCGTGCAGCGCCCTGGCTGCCCGCGCCACGTCGTCCTCGCCGATGATGCAGGTGATCCGGATCTCCGACGTCGAGATCATCTCGATGTTGATGCCGGCGTCCGCCAGCGCCCCGAACATCCGCGCCGCGTAACCCGGCGCGTTCTGGATACCGGCCCCGACGATGGAGACCTTGGCCACCGCCGAGTCGGTGGTCAGCTCCTGCGCCCCGAGCTCGCGGACGACGGGTTCGAGCAGCTTCCGCGCCCGCGCCAGATCCGCCGACGCGACCGTGAACGAGAGGTCGGTCGCACCGGCATGACCGACGTTCTGGACGATCATGTCCACGTTGATGCCGGCCGCTGCCAGCGGCTCGAAGACGCTGCGCGCCACGCCGGGCCGATCCGGCACCGCGACCAGCGTCACCTTGGCCACGTGGCGATCAGTCGCCAGGCCGCGCACCTTGTTGCGTTGCTCCACGTCTGGATCCTCCTTGACGCGCGTACCTGGATGATCGGAGAAGCTCGAGCGGACGCCGATCTCGACGCCGTTGACCCAGCCCAGCTCGACCGCCCGCGTCTGCATCACCTGGGCGCCCTGGTGGGCCAGCTCGAGCATCTCCTCGTAGCCGATGATGGGCAGCAGCCGCGCATCGGGCACGATGCGCGGGTCGGCGGTGAAGATGCCCTCGACGTCCGTGTAGATCTCGCAGCGGTCGGCTTGGAGGCGGGCAGCCAGCGCGACCGCGGTCGTGTCGGAACCACCGCGCCCGAGCGTCGTGACTTCGCCCCGCACGTGGCTGGCCGCCGTAGCGCCCTGGAAGCCGGCCACGATGACGATGCGCCCGGCGGCGATCTCGCGGCGCACGCGGGCCGGGTCGACGTTGGCGATGCGCGCCCGACCGTGGCTCGAATCGGTCCGGATGCCAGCCTGGGCGCCGGTCAGGCTGATGGCCGGTCGACCGAGGGCGTGGAGCGCCATGGACACCAGCGTCGCGCTCTGGTGCTCGCCCGTCGCCAGAAGCATGTCCAGCTCGCGCGGGTCCGGTTCCTCGCTGAGGGCCCCGGCCAGCGCCACGAGCTCGTCGGTCGTGTCGCCCATCGCGCTGACCACGACCACAAGGTCGGTGCCGGTGGCGCGCTCGCGCGCGATACGTCGCGCCACATGACGGATGCGGTCCGCCGTCGCGAGCGACGAGCCGCCGTACTTCTGGACGACGAGCTGGGCGGACATGAGCCGATTCTACGGTGCGGCGTGGGCCGGGCGGCTCGCGTCGTCGTTCAGGGGACGATGCCTGGCCCGGGTCAGCTGGCCTCGATGATCACGGCGCCGGCCGAGCGCGGCCGGACGACTTGGACGCTGCCCGGCAGGTCGAGCTCGGCCGCGGTGGCCAGGAAGGCAGCCTCGATCTGTGTCAGGCCGCGGACCGAGTCGCCGAACGCGATGACCGTCGACCCGGACCCTGACAGGCAGGCGCCGACGGCCCCAGCCGCTCGAGCGGCCGCGGTCAGCTTGGGCAGCTCAGGGTAGACCTCGGCCCGGTACTGCTCGTGGATGCGGTCCTCGGTTGCGGCGCGCAGGACCTCCGAGCGGCCTGCCGCCAGGCCGGCCACCGCCAGCGCCACCCGGCCGATGTTGAAGACCGCGTCGCGATGCGGCACTTCATGTGGCAGTGCGGCGCGCATGGCCGCCGTCGAGAGCGGCTTCTCGGGGATGAAGAGGACGGCTCGCAGATCGCGTGGCGGTTCGAAGCGGACGGTCTCCGGCCGACCGTCGACCATGGCGATGACCACGAACCCGCCCAGAAGCGCGGCCGTTGCGTTGTCGGGGTGGCCCTCGATCTCGATCGACAGCGTGAGCAGGCGCCGTTGGTCGAGCCCGTCGCCGGTCAAGGCGTCGGCGGCCACGAGGCCGGCCACGGTGGCAGCAGCCGATGAGCCAAGGCCGCGCGCGATCGGCACCTGGTTCTCCATGTGGATGCGGAAGCCGAGGTCGGCCGGCACCTGACCGAGCGCCCAGCGCAGGCCGGTTTCGAGGGCCACCACGAAGCGGTTGTCCCGGGTCGTCGGCAGCACGCCAGCGCCCTCACCGTCGACCGAGAGCTCCAGCCCTGGCACGTCGATGATCTCGACCGAGATGCGATTGCGCAGGTCCAGCGCGAGCGCGAGGGCGTCGTAGCCGGCGCCCAGGTTCGCTGTCGTGGCGGGCACGTCGACGACGACGCGCCGATGGCGGAATCCCTCAGGGGCCGATGCCTTGGCGGCGACCTGAGCGGACTTCCGCTTCGGGGGTGCGACGGGCGCCTGGCCATCGGCGGCCTCGCCTTCAGCAGCCGGAGCGGCGTCGCCGTCGGGTGCCTCGATGACCGTGCCGGCAGCGGCGGGCGCCTCCACATCGGGAGCTCCCTGGGCCTCGCCGTCCGCGACGGGGCCGCCGGTCACCTGTGCCTCGTCTACCACCCCAGCACCTCCATCACGTCGTCGGTCGTCGCCGGCGCTGCAAGGGTACCCGGTGCCTCCTCGGTCGCCGTGGTCGGATCCTTGAGGCCGTGGCCGGTCAGCACGCAGACGATCGTGCCCGACGGGTCGATGGCGCCCTCGCCCACGAGCTTGCGGACGCCGGCGACCGAAGCCGCCGAGGCCGGCTCGCAGAAGATCCCCTCGAGGCGGGCGAGGTCGCGGTAGGCGGCCAGGATCTCGTCGTCGGTGACGGCCTCGATCCGCCCGCCGGATCCGTCGCGTGCCGTCTCGGCGCCACGCCAGGAGGCCGGATCGCCGATGCGGATGGCGGTGGCCACGGTCTCCGGAGCGTCGACGCGGTGCCCGAGCACGATCGGTGCGGCGCCGGCCGCCTGGAAGCCGAGCATGACCGGCCGGGTCTCGACCAGGTCAGCGTCGCGGTAGTCGCAGAAGCCACGCCAATAGGCCGTGATGTTGCCCGCATTGCCGACCGGGATGGCGAGGTAGTCGGGCGCCCCACCGAGGTCGTCGATGACCTCGAAGGCGGCCGTCTTCTGGCCCGCGATGCGATGCGGGTTGACGGAATTGACGAGCGTCAACGGATGGCCTCGCGCCGCACCCTGTTCGGCCATCTCGCGCACGATGCGCAGCGCTTCGTCGAAGTTGCCCTCGATCGCGACCACACGTCCGCCGGCCATCTGGGCCTGGACGAGCTTGCCGGCCGCGATGCGCCCGGCCGGCAGGACGACGATGACTTCCAGGCCAGCCGCCGCGCCATAGGCCGCGGCCGAGGCGGAGGTGTTGCCGGTCGAGGCGCAGATGATCGCCCTGGCGCCCGACTCCAGGGCCTTGGCCACGGCCATGACCATGCCCCGGTCCTTGAATGAGCCGGTCGGGTTCGTGCCCTCGACCTTGAGGTAGAGCTCCGGGACCCCGAGCTCGCGGCCGAGGTGGCGAGCGTGGATGAGGGGCGTGGCTCCTTCACCCAGCGAGAGCGGTGGAGTGGCGTCCGTCAACGGCAGGAAGGCGGCGTAGCGATGGAGGAGTCGCGGGCGCGTGCCCGGTGTGGCTTGCTGCTGTCGGAGATGACGGAGCACCTCGCTCGTCCGCATGCCGCCGATCGTACCAGCGGACAGAGCGCTCACGACGAGCTGCCTGGAGATGTCGATCGGCGCAGCGCGCCTGGTGGCGCGTCGGTCTGTCAGTCCCTGTCGAACGATGGCGGGACGACGCCCAGCGCCCAACAGCAGAAGCTCAGCTCGTCGACGTCCTGCTCGATGAGCGCCGTCAGCGTCGTGCCGCCGCCGTGGCCCGAGTCGCGGAGCGGTAGCAGCAGGTAGGGGCCACCCTGGGGGGCCTCGGCCTGGAGCCTGGCGACCATCTTGAGCGGGTCGTGCGGCGGCGCGATCCGATCGTTCAGCGCGGGCACGAACACGATCGCCGGATAGGGACGGTCGCCTCTCACGTTGTGATAGGGCGAGTATCCGGCGAGGTAGGCACCTTCGACCGGATCATCGGGCGAGCCGTATTCCACGATCGCCGCGCTGCCGAAGCCGTGCCGTGAGAAGGCGAGCATGTCGAGGTTCGGCACGCGGCAGAAGACCGCCCCGAATGCCTCGGGCGCCTGCATGGCCGCCACCGCGACCAGGAGGCCGCCGTTGCTGTTGCCGCGCAAGACGAGCCTCGATGCCGTCGTGTAGCCCGCGGCGACGAGCCAACGCGCTGCGGCGATCGTGTCGTCGAAGGCGTTCTGCCTTCGCGTCTTGATGGCCGCCTCGTGCCAGGCGCGGCCGTACTCGCCGCCGCCGCGGACGTTCGCGTAGGCGACGACGCCACCGAGCTCCAGCCAGGCAGCGTTGAGCGGCACGAACCGCGGCTCGTTCGAGATGTTGAAGCCACCGTACGCGCTCAGGCGGACCGGTCGGCGTCCATCCCGAGGGAGGTCCCTGCGTTGGATGATGAACATCGAGACGCGCGTCCCGTCGAGGGACTCGTACCAGACCTGGTCTGTGTCGTAGACGGCTGCGTCGAGGCCACCGTCAGGGACGTGATACGGGATCAACCGATCCGCTGCGTAGTCATACCGGTAGACCGACGCCGGCTGCACCCACGACGTGAAATCCAGCCAGACCTCGTCGCCACCCCATGTGCCGTGGAGACCGCTGAAGACGCCGCCCCCCTCGTCATGGTCGACCGAGCCCAGGGTCGGAAGGACCAGATCGCGCAGGATGGACCCGTCCTGAGCGTGGATCCGTACCAGGTGCGACGCATTGTGAGAGGAAACGGCGTACAGGCGGCCGCCGATGCCGGTGACCGTGAGGAGCGTGTCCGATCCTTCAGGGATGAGCGTCTGCCACTCGGTTGGTGCCGCCAGTGAGGCCACGCAACACCGGCCCCGTGGCGCGTCGAGATCTGTACGGATGAGCAGCGAGTCGCCGATGACCTGGACGTGGTTCAAGGAGCGCATCTCGGGAGCGACCGGCACGAGCACGTCGTCGGCGAGGCGCAGCAACACCACGACGTTGGCGTGCACGAAGTCCCACGCGGTGAGAACGGCGAATCGGCCGCACTCGGTGACCTCGACGGAGCACCAGTACTCCTTCGCCAGGCCGTCGCCGAAGACCCGTCGTGCCGGCGCGACCGAGCCGAGCCGGTGGTCGTAGATGGCGTTCCAGAGCGACTCCTCGCCGGTGGGCACCTCGCCCGGCTCGGGATCGGCGGAGTAGAAGAAGCCCGATCCGTCTGGTCGCCAGGCGACCGATGTGTGGTTCCTGCCGCGCGGCCGGTCTGATCGAACCTGTCCGGTCTCGACGTCGAGGACGCGGATCGCCGCGTCGTGGGTGCCTCCGAGAGCGCTTCCGAAGGCGACCAGCGCTCCGTCCGGCGACGGCACGGCAAAGACGAGCGTCTCCTCGGCGGGCCACGTGCCCGGGTCCAGGACCGTTTCGAGGGGCGCGTCTGGCGCGCGCCGCATCACGAGCCTGAGCTTCTCGTCACCGGGGTCGCCCCGCCAGACGAATTCGCGTCCCCGCGTCCCGGTACGGATGGGATGCGACTGTCGCGCGTAGCGGGCGGAGCGGGCGACCACGGCTCGAAGCCGATCGCGTCCTTCGACCCCCTCCAGGATCGATCGGGTGAAGGACTCCTGCGCTGCGACCCAGGCCTCCGTCTCGGGATCGTCGAGATCCTCCATCCAGGCGTATGGGTCGTCGAACCAGCGACCGTGCACGCTGATGCCGCCCGCGGGATCGCGTCGGGCCGCCGGGAACGAGGCGGCGGCGTCCGTCACGCCACCGATCCGAGCCTAGCCTTCCAAGACCGGGTAGAGCGCGGTTCGATCGCCTGCCGCGGCCAGGACCTTGCGAGCGTCGGAGAGGGTCAGCGGCTCGGTCACCGAGCCACCGTCCGGCCCGACGATGAACCAGCGGAAGGGGTCGGCCAGCGGGTCGCCCATGTGCAGCATCTCGCCCGCCATCGGCAATCCGGCCCAGGTCGAACCGTGCCCTCGGGCGATGGCGATGAGGTCGCCGAGCACTGCACTGCTCGTAGCTCCACCCCCAGCACCGGGGCCAGAGATGCGCAGCCGGCCGATGGGGTCGCCGACGAGCTCGATCACGTTGGTCACGCCACCGATGCGGGCGAACGGCTCCTCGGCGGGGATCGCGACCGGCAGCACGGCCGCGCCGACGACCCCGTCGTTCGACCGACGCGCGTAGGCCACGAGCTTGATGACCAGCTCCAGCTCGGCGGCCGCGCTGATCGTCTCGGCGGTCACCCCCGTGATGCCAGGGGCGCCGTCGCCAGCGACCGTCGGCGGCGTCAAGCGGATGGCCGTGACGTCTGGCCAGTCGCCGAACGCCAATCGGACAAGGATGGCCAGCTTGTCAGCCGCATCGCGACCTTCGACGTCGCCGCTCGGATCGGCCTCCGCGTAGCCGCGCGCCTGCGCATCGGAGAGCACGGTCCCGTAGTCCCAGCCCTCGTCGGTCATGGCGGTCAGGATGTAGTTGGTCGTGCCGTTGACGATGCCGCTGATGGACGTCCAGTGGTTGGCCGAAAGGTCGGCGCCGAGCGGACCAAGCACCGGCACACCGCCACCGACCGCAGCCTCGAAGCGCAGGGCGGCACCGGTCCGCCGTGCCTCGGCCTCGAGCTCTGCACCGCGACGGGCCAGGAGCGCCTTGTTGGCCGTGACCACCGACCGGCCTCCACGAAGCGCATCGGCGATCAGGTCGCCGGCCGGCTCCAGGCCACCCAGGAGCTCGACCACGACGTCCACTGCAGGGTCCGATGCGATCGCGGCCAGGTCCGCGCTGCGGACGATGCCACGTGGTATCTCCACCGCGCGCGTCCGCTCCGGGTCGCGGACGCCGACGGCCGCGAGGTGGATGGGCCGGCCCCCCGTCGCATGCGCGAGGTCCGAGCCGCGCCTCATGAGCGCCTCCGCAACGGCCCCACCGACCGTCCCCAGACCGAGGATGGCGACCTTGAGCGGCTGTCGAGCCGGGCTTCGAGGTGTCATGGACCGATCGTAGGTCATGCGGCACTGGCGCGCTGCTAGACTCGCCGGCCATGAGCACCGAGTCCGCCGCGGCCGCTTCCCGTGTCCTGGCCCAGGAGGGACGCGAGCGCGTCTTCAGCGGCGTCCAGCCGTCGGGCCTGCCACACGTGGGCAACTACCTGGGCGCCTTCCGCAACTACATCGCGATGCAGGAGACGCACGATGCCATCTACTGCATCGTCGACTACCACGCCCTCACGAGCACGCACGACTCGGAGCTCATCCGGCGCAACACCTACGAGATGGCACTCGGCCTGCTGGCCCTGGGCCTCGACCCCGAGCGCTCGATCCTCTTCCGCCAATCGGACCGGCCGGAGCACGTCGAGCTGTGCTGGCTGCTGGCCTCGGTCACACCGGTCAGCTGGGTCGAGCGGACGCCGTCGTTCAAGGAGAAGAAGCGGACCCAGCCCGAGGACGTCAACCACGCCCTGCTCACCTACCCCATCCTGCAGGCCGCCGACATCGCCATCTACCACGCTCGCTACGTGCCGGTCGGACGGGACCAGGCCGCTCACCTCGAGCTCTCGCGCGAGATCGTGCGTGCGTGGAACCGGCGCTACGGCGCCTACTTCACCGAACCAGAGGCGGTCTTCACCGACTCGCCCATGGTCCTGGGCACGGATGGCGTGCAGAAGATGTCGAAGTCGCTCGGCAACGTGGTCGAGATCTTCGCCGAGCCAGCCGAGGTCCGGCGACAGGTGATGTCGATGGTCACCGACACCCAACGGATCAAGCGCAGCGACCCGGGACGTCCCGAGATCTGCAACGTCTGCCAGCTGCAGCGGTTCTTCGGCGACGACTACGAGGATCTCTGGGAGGGCGAGCGCACGGCACGCACCGGCTGCGTGGACATGAAGCGACTGCTGGCCGACCGCATGCTCGATCGCTTCGCCGAGGCGCGCGATCGCCGGGCCGAGCTGGCGGCGCGTCCGGGCTACGTCGAAGAGATCCTGCGCGCTGGCGCCGCGCGGCTAGCGACGCAGGCGCGCGAGACGCTGCGCGAGGCCCACGAGCGCATGGGGCTTGGACCGGTCGACTGACGGTCGCTGTCACGGCTAACGGCGCTGTGGGCGGGGCGAGCGGCGCTAGACTGCGGTCATGATGACCCAGTTGTCGGGGCGGGATCGACGCTGGCTGAGCGCGCTCCTTGTGCTCGGCACGTTGACCGTGGCCATGCTGCTGCTCAGCCTCGTGGTCGGTGTCCTGACCTACTTCAGCGACATCATCCTGGTCTTCTTCCTGGCCTGGCTGCTCGCCTTCATCCTCTCGCCGGTGCCCGATGCCGCTCATCGCTGGGCGCCACGGCTGCCACGCCTGGTGGTCGTGGTCATCACCTACCTCGCGCTCCTCCTGGGCCTCTTCCTGCTCACGGTCGTCACGGCCCAGGTGCTGGCCAGCTCGATCACCTCATTCGTCGAGAGCCTGCCCGAGCTGATCGAAAACCTGCCCGCGTTGCTCGCGCCGTGGCAGGGCTTCCTCGACCAGTTCGGGCTGCGGGTCGACCTCGAGGCATCTGCACAGGCCATCCTTGCGGCGGCTGGCAACCTCGGCGGCACCATCGTGGAACCGTTGACCGATATCGCCATCGCGAGCATCGGCGTCCTCGGCAACCTGATCCTGATCCTCGTCTTCTCGCTCTACATCGTGGTCGACCGGGATCGGATGCTCGATTTCTTCCAGCGCCTCGTGCCCGGACGCTACATCGAGGAGTTCCGGCTCCTGCGCGTCAGCGTCGCCCGCTCGTTCGGCGGCTTCCTGCGGGGGCAGGCAGCGCTGGGCGCCATCTACTTCTTCGTGGCCCTCGGCTGCCAGCTCGTCCTCGGCTTGCAGTACACGGCGGCGTCCGCGGTGCTCTCCGGAGCGCTCATGGCCATACCCTTCTTCGGGCCATTCGTGGCCTGGATGCCGCCGGTCATCGTGGCCGCCCTGACGGCGTCGGACCAAGTCGTGCCGGCCATCCTCATCATGGGCATCGGCGTCCTGGCGGAGCTGAACATCGTCCAGCCCCGGGTCATGGCCGGCACGGTCGGCATCAGTCCGCTGGTCGTGCTCGCTTCGGTCGTCATCGGGCTCAAGGTCGCGGGCATCGCGGGTGCGGTCTTCAGTGTCCCGATCGCGGCCGTGCTCTCAAGCTTCTTCTTCTTCTACCTCGACCGCTACCGGCCGAAGCCGATCCCGGACACGGCTTCCGAACCGGGGGCAGGCCCGGTCACCGAAGCGACCGCGCCGCCCGGGGAATCGGTCGCACCGGCTGAGTGACCCGATCAGCCGGCTGAGCTGGCTGGACGCAGGCGCCGCTTCCTGAGGTCCGAGATGATCTCGCGGGCGGCGTTCTGGCCCGGTCCGCCGGTGATACCACCACCTGGATGCGCGCCGGAGCCGCAGAGATAGAGGCCCTCGACCGGGAGGCGGTAGCGGGCATGCCCGAAGAGGGGCCGCCAGAGGAAGAACGAGTCCAGCGTCGGCTCGGCGTGGAGCGGATGACCGCCCGAAAGGGCGTAGTCGCGCTCGAGATCGAGGGGGGTCAGGACCTGGCGCGCCGTGACGAGGCCCGTGATACCGGGCGCGACCGACTCGAGGACACGCATCACGTCGTCGCCGAGCCCCTCGCGTCGGTGGTCCCAGTCGCCCTCACGCAGCTCGCGCGGCGCGTATTGGGCGAGCACGCTCATGACCTGCGTGCCATCCGGGGCCCCGTCGACGAGGGTCGGATCGACGAGCGACGGGATGGTCGCCTCGACGATGGGCGTCTCGCTGGGGCGCCCGTACTTGGCGGCGTCGAAGGCGCGCTCGATGGCATCGATGCCGGGGGCCACCAGGATCCGACCTCGCAGGCGCCGTGGGTCGTCGCCGGCGGACGGGAAGTCGGGCGTGCGCGACAGGACGAGGTTGATCTTGGCGACCACGCCGGGTTGGCGGATATTGCCTGCGCGCCAGCGCATCGACGGTCCGACGGTCACGGGATCGACGAGGTCGATCAAGGTCCGCCTGGCGTCGGTGCCAGAAACGACCGCGCGTGCCTCGATCGTCTCGCCGGAGGCGAGGGCGACGCCCGTGGCGCGACCGTCGATGGTGGTCACGCTGCCAACCTCGGCCCCGGTCCGGATCTCGACGCCGGCAGCCCTCGCCGCGCCGGCAAGTGCCTCTGCGAGCGCGCCCGGCCCGCCACGGGCGTAGATCGTCTCGCCCGCGGCGTCGCCTTCGTTCCCGGCACCGTCGACCAGCAGGACGGCCGTCGAGCCGCCCGACCAGGGGCCGAGGCGCGCGTAGCGAACGCCCCGCCACGCGATGGCGGCCTGGAGGGCGTCGGTCTCGAAGGCCTCGGCCACGAAGTCGGCCACGGCCATCGGCAGGACACGGAGTAGCGTGCGCGCGTCGAGCTTGCCGAGCCCGCGATACGTCCGACCGAGCTTGAGACCGGCCAGCGCGTCGCCGAAGCCCGGACTCTGGATGTCAGGCGGCGTCTCGTCGCCAAGGTCGGCCAGGAACCGTCCGAGCGCGCGGACCTGGCGATCGAAACCGGCGTAGGCGTCGGCGTCCTTGGCCGAGCGGCCTCGAAGGTCCTCTGCGGTGGCTGCCACGTCGCCGAAGAGCGTGACGGCCGAGCCGTCGGGGGATGGCGCGAAGACACGCACGATGGGCGAGAGCAGGGACAGGCCATGGCCCTTCAGGTCGAGGTCGCGCATGACGGACGGCCGCAGGCGCCCGACCGTGTGAGCCAGCGTGGGTACGCGCGCGCCCGGCGCCAGCTCCGTCGTGTCGGCAGCTCCACCGATACGCTCCCGACGCTCGACCACGAGCGTGCGCAGGCCGGCTTTGCCGAGGTACGCGGCGGTGACGAGGGCGTTGTGCCCCGCGCCGATGACGACGGCGTCGAGCCGCTCGCTCACCTCCTCAAGCCGCCTTCCGGCCGCGAGACCGGAGCAGCTCGAGCGCCGCAAGGCGCCCATTCGCGCCCATGATCCCGCCGCCCGGATGGGTCGATGAGCCGCACAACCAGAGGTCCCGGATCGGGGTCCGGAAGCGCGCGTAGCCGGGCACCGGCCGACTGAAGAAGAGCTGCTCCAAGGACAGCTCGCCCTGGAAGATGTTGCCCTCTGTCAGGCCCGTGATGCGCTCGATGTCGAGCGGCGTGTGGATCTGGCGGCCGACGATGATGCCCCGGATGTTCGGCGCCCGCTCGGCGATGGTATCGATGACCGCGTCGCCGAACGCTTCCCGCTGGTCGTCCCAGGTGCCGAGGCTGGGGTCGAGCTTGTATGGCGCGTACTGCACGAAGCAGCTGATGACGTGCTTGCCGGGCGGCGCCATGGTCGGATCGACGAGGGTCGGGATGATCATGTCGATATACGGGTGCTGGCTGAAGCGCCCGTACTTGGCGTCATCGTAGGCGCGCTCCATGTAGTCCACCGAGGGACTGAAGCTGATGGCGCCACGCAGGTGCTCGCCGTCGCCGGGCAGGCAGGTGAAATCCGGCAGGCGGTCGACGGCGAGGTTGACCTTGCCCGACGAACCGCGGAACTTGAAGCGCTTGACCTGAGCCTCGAAGTCCGCGCTGAGCGTCCCCGGCTCGAGGAGCTGCAGGAAGGTCCGCCGGACGTCGGTGGAGGCGAGGACGGCAGATGCGGCGATCTCCTCGCCACTCTCGAGCAGGACGCCCGTGGCCCGGTCGCCCTTCGTCAGGATGCGTGCGACCGGCGCCTCGGTCCGGATCTCCGCCCCGAGCGCGCGCGCGGCCGAGGCGATGGCCAGGCTGACGCCGCCGGTGCCACCCTTGGGGATGCCCCAGGCACGGAATGCGCCGTCGATCTCCCCCATGTAGTGGTGCAGCAGGACATAGGCGGTGCCGGGCGATTTGACGCCCAGGTAGGTGCCGATGATGCCCGAGGCCGACATGGTGGCCTTGAGGGGATCGGTCTCGAACCATTGGTCGAGGAAATCACTGGCGCTCATCGTCATGAGCTGTATGAAGACCGCCTGCTGGCGTTCGGGCAGCTGCTGGAAGGCGCGGGCCAGCCCGGCCAGGGGCAGGAACTCGCGGGGATCGCGGCCGGTCGGGTCGGGCGGCACGATGCCCAGGATGGGTTTGATGAACCTGGCCATGTCGACCATCAGCTGGCCGTACTCCTCGTACGCCTCCGCGTCCGGGGCGCTCCAACGGCGGAGCTCGCGCATCGTCCGGCCGTGGTCGTTGACGCGCCACAGGTAGTCGTCGTCGAGGGGCGGGATGGTGCCGTCGAGGGGCAGGATGTCGAGGCCGTGTTCCGGCAGGCGCAGTTCTCGGATGATCTCCGGCCGGAGCAACGAGACGACATAGGAGAAGGCGCTGAAACGGAAGCCGGGCACGATCTCCTCGGTCGTGGCCGCGCCGCCCAGGACGTAGCGCGCCTCGAGGACCAGCGTCTTCAACCCGGCGCGCGCGAGGTAGGCCGCGCTGATCAAGCCGTTGTGGCCGCCGCCGATGATGACCGCGTCGTAACGCTCGGCCACGTGTGCCTCCGGACTATCCAGACTGCATAGGAATCATGCAAGTCTAGCCCACAGGCAAGGGTCCTCGCCGGTGGCGCGCCGTGCGGCGCGGGTCAGGCGGCGCTGATGCCGACGACGGTCGGGCGCCGCTTGCGAGCCGGGCGGCGCACCTCACCGATGGGCGTCGGCGAGGCATCGACGGCGTGCGACGAGCGGCCGGCCGTGACCCGGATGTCCATCCTCGCGATCTCGGTGTCGGCAACGGGGTGCGCGAAGTAGAAGCCCTGCCCGTACGTGCAGCCAAGCGCGCGCATGCGAGCTGCCTGCTCGCCCGTCTCGATGCCCTCGGCGACGGTCTGGATGCCAAGCGACCGGCCCATGGCCACGATCGCGCCGGCGAGGGCGGCGGACTTCGAGTCGCCGTCCGCGATCTCCACGAACTCGCTGGCGATCTTGAGGATGTCGACAGGGAACTGGCGGAGGTGGCTGAGGGAGAAGTAGCCCGTCCCGAAGTCATCGATGACGATCTGGACGCCGAGGCCGCGCAGCGACTCGAGGGTCTCGATGGTCGATGGCGTGGCCTTGAGGAGCGCCGTCTCCGTGATCTCGAGCTTCAGTCGTCCGGGCTCGAGACTTGCTGCCGTGAGCGCTTCCTCGACCGCCTCGACGAAGCCGGGTTGCTGGATCTCTCGCGCGGAGACGTTGACGCACAGGAAGACGGCGCGCCGCTCCGGTCCCCAGCTGGCAGCCTTGCGGCAGGCCTCGCGCAGGACCCACCGCCCGATGGGCAGGATGGCGCCGTTCTCCTCGGCCAGCTCGATGAAGTCGCCGGGCGAGACGAGTCCGCGCTCAGGGTGCTGCCAGCGGACGAGGGCCTCGACGCCGACCAGCCGGCGCGAGTCGAGGCGGACGATGGGCTGATAGACGACGCGCAGCTGGTCCAGCTCGACCGCCCGCTGGAGCTGTGCGCCGAGCTCGTGGCGTTCGCGGATGACGGCATGCATGCCGGGATCGAAGACGGCGAAGCCCGCCTTCCCGTTGGCCTTGGCCAGGTACATGGCGACGTCGGCGTTGCGGACGACGTCGGACGCGTTCTCGCCCGCATCCCGGGCGCTCGCGATGCCGATGCTGGCCGTGATCGTGACGTGATTGTCCCCGATCAGATATGGGGCGCGGAGCTCGCGAGTCAGGCGCTCGGCCATCGCGCGCGACCGGCTGAGGTCCGATTCATCCTCGGTCAGGACCGCGAATTCGTCGCCGCCGAGGCGGGCCACCAGGTCGCCCTCGCGGACCGAGTCGGCGATCCGTTCCGTGACCGCGACAAGGAGGGCGTCGCCCGCCGCGTGACCCAGCGAGTCGTTCACGACCTTGAAGTCATCGAGGTCGATGAACAGGACCGCGCTGACCTTCGCCCGCGCGCGTGATGCGCCGGTCCGGGCGACATCGAGGACACTCTCGAGGCTGGCCTGGAAGGTGTGCCGGTTGGCCGCGCCGGTGAGCGAGTCGCGTTCGGCCAGGTCCTGGACATGACGCAGCAGCACCGCGTTGCGGAGGTTGAGCGCGGCGATGGCGCAGAGCTGCCCCACGACCGAGGCGACGCGACGCTCGATGCCCAGGATGGCGTGCGAGCGATGCTCGAGCACCACCGCACCGAGCGCACGACCGTCGGCCACCATGGGTGCTACCAGGATGCGCTCTGCTCCCGGCATCGCCGCGGCCAACACGGGGTTGCGGATCGGGTCGAGCCGGCGGACGGCCAGGAGCTCCTTACGATCCCAGGCGGCCTGGACGACGGCATCGGGTGATGCGGTCGACGTCGGCACCGACGACGCGCCGCGTGACGCCAGGATGATCATCTGTTCCTCGGCCGCGGCGACGATCACGCCCCGCGCGAAGTCGAAGTGGTCAGCCAGCCCCTCGAGGACGATCTGGGACTGCCGGACCGGGTCCGTCACCTCGTCGAGGCGGGCGCCGACGTCGACGAGCGCCTGCAGGTCGGCTCGCCGCTGGCGAAGCTCGCGCTCGTTGAGGGCCGAGAACGCGGACGTCGCCAGGGCGAACAACCAGAACGAGGTCACGTTGAGGACCGGCATCGTCTCGAACTCGATGGCACGACCTGGCACCACGTCGACAGGCGGGATGAGTTGCGCGGCCTGCGCATAGAGGACCACGAAGAGGAGGAGTGAGTCCCACAGCGCGACCTTGAGGCCCGTGCGGTAGGAGGCAAGCAGCGAGACCGCGACGAGCTGCAGGTAGATCAGGAAACGGATCGGGCTCTGCGTGCCGCCGGTCGCGTACATGGCCCAGGCGAGGTAGAGCCCGTCGGCCAGGAGGGCCACGGTCACGAAACCGTAACCGAACCGACTGAAGCGTCGACGAGAGAGCTCGACCACGACGGCGCCGAAGGCGTAGGTCGCGCTCGCGACGGCGACCACCGTGAGCGGGACACCCAACGCCTCGGGACGCACGAGTGCCCAGAGCATCACGATGAGCGCCATCGCGATGCGCAGCCAGACCAGGTAGGTCATCCGATCGCTGAGGGCCGAATGGTCGGCCTTCTCGTGGCTGGTCATCGGATCTCGCGCTCCTCGATGAAGGGGATGACGATCTCGGTGCCGGCCGCCGGGCCGTTGCGGAGCTTCGGATCGCGGCGGTCGAGCCGGTGCTGGACGAAGAGGAAGAAGAGGACGGCGAGCATCAGGGCGAGCGGGAAGGTGAACGTCTCGGCGACCGCCTGGACCGCCTCGGGCTGGACGGACGCCCGAACCTGATCGGCGACTCGGAGGACGACGCCGACGAACCCGACCGGCTCGAGGAACGCGATGCGAGAGGCTCCGCCGGAGACCCCGCCGGGGCCGCCGACTGGCGGAACGGTCTCGCCGCGCGACGTGGTGCCCGGCCCACCGCCGGTGCTCGCCACGGCGATGGCGGTTGGGGCGAACGATGGATCCGGGTCGGTCGGGTCGTCAACCTCGCCGGTCAGGGCTGGACCGGGAGCGGTGCCGGTCGGCGGTGGCTCGGTGGCGGTTGCAGGAGCGGGAGCGGCGGCAGGAGCGTCGGTCGGCGCCGGCGCGTCTGTCGGCGTCGATGCAGGCACGGGCACCTGGGACGGGGTCGGACTTGGGGACGGGCTCGGGCTGGGTGACGGCGATGGGCTCGGGCTCGGCGACGGCGAGGGGCTCGGCGATGGGCTCGGGCTCGGTGACGGCGACGGGCTCGGGCTCGGCGACGGCGATGGGCTC
>JBEVDC010000074.1:0-9679 GCA_040514195.1 Candidatus Limnocylindrales bacterium
TGAACGCCACGGACGAGCGCACCAGCCGGCACGATCGTCAGGTAGGGCAGGATCAGGAAGCCAAGCACACCCCAGGCGATGACCCAGGCGGCCAGCATGAAGCCGCCGTAGGCGAGGCCGGCGAAGAGCCCGCCAGTCGGACCGCCTGCAGACGCGACCTGGAACGCGATGAGGATCCCGAGCAAGGCGCCCAGGACCCGGACGACCCTCGTCATGCGGCCGCGGAGCCTAGCACATCGGCCCCACCGGCCGACCCCTGGCAGCGCTCACCGGGCGCCCTCCATGACCGGCTGGCCGGCCGGTTCGCGGCCGTGGCCGAGGCAGGTGTCGAGCGCCTCGCGAAGCGTCGCGACGCGGACGACCTGGAGGGCTCCAAGGCCGGCAGCTGCCGGCACCGCGCCGGCGCTGGGGACGATCGCGCGGGCAAAGCCGAGCCGCGCCGCTTCGCGGAGCCGTCGATCGAGGCCGATGACCGGCCGGAGCTCCCCCAGCAGGCCGACCTCTCCGCAGGCGACCGTCGAGGGGTCCACCGGTCGATCCCGCTTCGAGGATGCGATGGCCAGGGCCAGGGGCAGGTCCAGGGCTGGCTCGGCAACGCTCAGCCCGCCCGCCAGGGAGGCATAAAGGTCGTCGCCACCGATGCCGATGCCCGCCCGTCGGCCGAGCACAGCGACCAGCAGGGCGAGCCGGTTGGGGTCCGGACCGCTGGCGGTCCGCCGTGGATTGCCAGCCCCCGCCGGCGCAACGAGCGCCTGGACCTCGACCAGCAGCGGCCGGCTGCCCTCGAGGGTGGCCGCGATGACGCTGCCGGCCGTTCGGCCACTGGTCGCGGGATCCGCCCGGGAGAGGAAGGCGATGGCCGGGTCCGGTACCGGCGTGAGGCCAGCACCGAGCATCTCGAAGACGCCGATCTCCTCGGTCGAGCCGAAGCGGTTCTTCTGCGCGCGCAGGATCCGGATCGTCCCGTACCGATCGCCCTCCAGGGCGAGGACGGCATCGACGAGGTGTTCGAGTGTCTTGGGGCCGGCCAGGCTGCCGTCCTTGGTGACCTGGCCGACGAGCACGACCGGCGATCTGGAGGCCCGAGCGAACGTAGCCAGGCGGGCCGCGCATTCTCGCACCTGGCCGACCGAGCCCGCCGGACCATCGAGGCCGTCGAGCGTGACGGTCTGCACGGAGTCGATGATCAGGAGGGCCGGCTGCAGCCTGGTCGCGGCCTCGATGATCCGATCGACATCGATCTCGGCGAGGACGTGCACGGCATCCGCGGCCGGTCCCTCCGTCAGCCCGAGGCGCCCCGCCCGCAGCCGGAGCTGGCCGGCCGACTCTTCGCCCGATGCGTAGAGCACGGTCCCTTCGGTGCTGGCGATGCCGGCGGCGGCCTCCAGCACGAGCGTCGACTTGCCGATCCCGGGCTCCCCGCCGAGCAGCACGACCGAGCCGGGCACCAGCCCGCCACCGAGGACGCGGTCGAGCTCCTCGATACCGGTCGGGCGCCGTTCGACGTCCTCACCTGCCAGGGCGCGCAATGGGCGCGGGAGGGACGGGTCGGCCACGACCCTTGGACCTGACAGCCGGCTTGGCTCGTGCACGACCGTCTCGACGAGCGTGTCCCAGGCGCCGCAGCCGCGGCACTGGCCCTCCCAGCGGAGGTGGCTTGTCGCGCAGGCCTGGCAGACGTAACGGCTCTGCGGCCGCGCCACGGCTAGCGGGCCTCGACGGGCGTCTTCTCCACCATCGGCTCGATCGTCAGCCCGGCTTCCCCGTCGCGGTCCACGACGATCGTCTGTCCAGTCTGGAAGCGACCGACCAGGAGAGCCTCCGCAAGCGGGTCCTCGACCAGGTTCTGGATCACGCGGCGCAGCGGGCGGGCACCATAATCCGCGTCGTAGCCGATCTTGATGAGGTGATCCTTCGCCTCCTGGGTCACGTCCAGGCCGATACCCTGGGAACGGAGCTGCTCGCGCACGCGCGAGAGCAGCAGTTCGACGATCTGACGGATCTCCTCGACGGTCAGTGAGCGGAAGACGACGAGCGAGTCGACGCGGTTGAGGAACTCGGGCCGGAACTGGGACTTGAGCTGCTCGAGGACCTTGTCGCGCATCCGGTCGTACTGCTGATCAGCGCGCTGAGCCTCGAGCTCTGAGGCCGGACGGAAGCCGAGGCTGGTGTCCTTGAGCAGCGACTTGGCGCCGACGTTGCTGGTCATGATGATGACCACGTTGCGGAAATCGACCCGGCGTCCCTTGGCGTCGGTCAGGTGGCCGTCCTCCAGGATCTGCAGCAGGATGTTGAAGACTTCCGGATGCGCCTTCTCGATCTCGTCGAGAAGGACCACGGAGTAGCTCTTGCGTCGGACCGCCTCGGTCAGCTGGCCGCCTTCCTCGAAGCCCACGTACCCAGGGGGTGCACCGACCAGCCGGCTGACGTTGTGGCGCTCCATGAACTCGCTCATGTCGATCTTGATGAGCGCGTCTTCGGAGCCGAACATGAACTCGGCCAGCGCCTTGGCCAGCTCGGTCTTGCCGACGCCGGTGGGGCCAAGGAAGATGAAGGACCCGATCGGGCGCTTCGGATCCTTGAGGCCGGCGCGCGCGCGGCGGACGGCCTTGGAGATGGTCTCGATGGCTTCCTGCTGGCCGATCACCCGGGCGTGGAGGGCCTCTTCCATCTTGAGCAGGCGCTCCGACTCCTCCTGCGCGATGCGCGTGACGGGGATGCCCGTCCACATCGCCACGACCGTGGCGATGTCCTCCTCGGTCACCTCGGGCTGGTCCTCGCCCTGCTGCTCCTGCCAAGCGCTGCGCAGCTGGTCGACGGCAGACTTGGCCACGGATTCGGCGTCTCGCAAGGAGGCCGCGCCCTCGTAGTCCTGGTTGTTGATGGCCGCGTCCTTCTCCTTGGTGACGCGGTCGAGCTCCTTCTGCGCGGTCTTGAGGTCCGGCGGTACGGTCGAGGTGCGCAGGCGTACGCGACTGGCGGCCTCGTCGATGAGGTCGATGGCCTTGTCTGGCAAGTGACGGTCCGTGATGTAGCGGACCGAGAGGTCCGCCGCGGCATCGACGGCAGCATCCGTGATACGGACCTTGTGGTGCTCCTCGTACCGCTCGCGGATGCCCTTCAAGATGTCGATCGTCTGCTCCAGCGTGGGCTCCTCGACCATGACCTGCTGGAAGCGTCGTTCGAGGGCCGCGTCACGCTCGATGTACTTGCGGAACTCGTCCAGCGTCGTGGCGCCGATGCACTGCAGCTCGCCGCGGGCGAGTGGCGGCTTGAGGATGTTGGCAGCGTCGATGGCGCCCTCGGCCGCGCCCGCCCCGACCAGGGTGTGCAGCTCGTCGATGAAGAGGATGGCGTCGTTCGTGCTGCGGAGCTCCTCGATGATCTTCTTGAGCCGCTCCTCGAACTCGCCGCGGTATTTGGTGCCGGCCACGAGCGATCCGATGTCGAGGGTCAGCACCCGCTTGTTCAGGAGCGTCTCCGGGACGTCGCCCGACACGATGCGCTGCGCCAGGCCTTCTGCGATGGCGGTCTTGCCGACGCCCGGCTCGCCGATCAGGGCGGGGTTGTTCTTGGTGCGACGCGAGAGGATCTGGATGACGCGCTCGATCTCCTTCTCGCGTCCGATGACCGGGTCGATCTTGCCGGCCCGGACCGCATCGGTCAGGTTGATGCCCAGCTGGTCGACGGTCGGCGTCTTGCTGGCTCGCTTGGTTTCGGCCGCGGGACCCGCGCTGCTCGACTGGGAGAGGACGCGGATGACCTCGTGGCGAACCTTGTCGAGGTTGACGCCGAGCGACTCGAGGACCCCGGCGGCGATGCCCTCGCCCTCGCGTACGAGCCCGAGCAGGAGATGCTCGGTGCCGATGTAGTTGTGGCCCAGTCGACGTGCCTCGTCGATGGCCAGCTCGATGACCCGCTTGGCGCGGGGCGTCAGGCCCACTTCGCCGACGACCGGACGATCGCCGCGGCCGATGATGAACTCGACCGCCGTACGAACCTTGGGCAGCTCGACGTTCATGTTCTCGAGCACACGGGCTGCCACGCCCTCGCCCTCGCGCACCAAGCCGAGCAGCAGGTGTTCCGTCCCGATGTAGTTGTGGTTGAACCGCTGCGCCTCGTCCTGAGCCAGCGTCAGGACCTTGCGCGCGCGATCCGTGAACTTGTCGAAACGGTCCATCTCGCGGTCGAACGCCTGTTCTACATGCAGCGGGGATCCGCCGCCTTGCGGGCTATCCTAGCACGGGCTTTCGGCGTGACCGCCGCCCGGGAGTACCGTGGCGGGGACACCGGAGTACCCCTGACCACCCACGACGGGTGGCCGGGCGGATCGGTTCCGGGGCGGTGGACCGACGAGCCGACCAGGACGTCGGGCCGGCCTCGGCGAGCAGGCGTCAGCTCGCCGTGTTCTCCTCCATCGTCTCGACGGCGATGGCCTCGACGGCCTCGGCGGCTTCCGCCTCCATCTCGGCCTCGTCCTCGGCCACGGCCTCGACGATCTCTTCGACGACTTCAGCCGCGGCGGCCTCCTCGGCCACCTCCATGACGGCGACGGCTTCGACGACCTCCGCCTCAGCCTCGGTCGCTGCCGCCTCATTGGCCTCGTTCGCTGCGGCAGCGTCCTCGATGCGTTCGATCTCCTCCGCGGCGGCGGCCTCGATGATGGCCTCGTCCGCGGCGACCGTATCGACGACCGCCTCGATGGCCTCGGCGGCGACCGCTTCCTCGACGGCCTCGGCTTCGGCGAGATCCTCCCTGACCTCGGAAACCTCGGCGGCGGCCATCTGCTGGCGGACCTGCGCGAAGGCGGCAGCGAGCGTGTTGTCGATGCCTCCCTCGGGCTCCTGGACCGCCTGAGCGGCGTCGAACGAGCGCTCGGGTCGGGGCCGTCGCGGCTCGCGTGCTTCTGGCGCCGGTCGTGCCGGCGGCTCCTCCGCCTGCTTCAGGCTGAGGCCCAGGCGATGGCGCTCGGAGTCGAGGGAGATGATCTTGAGCTTCAGGACCTGGCCCTCGTGGACCACGTCGCCCGGGTGCGCCACGCGCTGGTGGGACAGCTCGGAGATATGGATGAGGCCCTCGAGACCCTCCCGGACACGCACGAAGGCACCGAAGTTGACGATCTTGGTGACGGTGCCGTCGATGATGTCGCCGACCTTGAAGTCAGCCACGGTCGAATGCCAGGGGTCGGGCTGAAGGCGCCGGATGGAGAGGCTGATCCGGCCTCGCTCGTGGTTGATGTCGATGACCTCGGCCTCGACCTCGTCGCCCACGTGATAGCCGGCCTCGGGATTATTGACCTTGTTCCACGACAGCTCGCTCTTGTGGACGAGGCCGTCGATGCCGCCCAGGTCGATGAAGACGCCGAAGGGTGCGATCGAGCGGACCGTACCTGTGACCTTCTGGCCGACCTGCAGGCTGCTGAAGAGCTCGTCGCGCTTCTCCCGCCGCTCTTCGTAGAGGGCCACCTTCTCCGACAGGATGAGGCGGTTGGCCTTGCGGTTGACCTCCAGGATCTTGAGTCGCATCTTGCGGCCGACGAATGGCTGCAGCTTCTCAGCGATCTCCTGGGCCGCGTCGCGTGGCTGGTCGTTCTGGGGCCGGCGCGGGAAGTCCACGATCTGGCTGATGGGCACGAAGCCGCGGATCCCACAGTCGACGATCAGTCCGCCCTTGTTGTGGTCGATGACCGGGGCCTCGATGATGACGCCGGCGTCGAACTGCTCCTGCATCGAGCGCCATTTGCGCTCGAGGCCGGCCCGTCGGAGTGAGAGGACGGCATGGCCCTCGTTGGACTCCGGCTGGAGGACGTAGACGAGGACCGTGTCGCCGATCTCGAGCGCGGGCTGCGACTCCGCGTTGCGCCCGTACAGCTCACGGTTGCTGACCACGCCCTCGGACTTGGCCCCGATGTCGACCAGGATCTCGTCCTTGTCGATGCGCACCACGGTGCCCTCGACGACGTCCCCGTGCTTGAAGCTGCGGATGTCGCCGCTCTGCTCGTTGAGCAGCTCTTCCATGGTCGTCGGCTCAGGACCGAGGTCCCGCTGGGGCTCGGCGTCGGCGGCCGGGGCGGAAGCGAGCTCGTTGGCATCGACGCTGGCCCTGATGACCTCGGACGCGGCGTCGGCAGCCTCGGCCGCTTCGGTGTCCGCCTCAGCAGCGACCTCGTCGGCGACCACGGCCACCTCGACCGCTTCCTCGGCGACCGCCTCGGCGACATACGCGTCGGCGGCGGCTTCATCCGCCACCTCGCGGGCCTCGGCGGCCTCCTCGACGATCTCGATCGCGACGGCCTCGGCCACCACGGCCTCGACCACGGCCTCCTCGGCGACCTCGTGGGCGAGGTACGCATCGGACGCCGCTACTTCAGCGATCTCCTCTGATTCCTCAGCCTCGACCACAGCCTCACCGACCAGCTCGAGCGGCATCTCATCGTCCTTGAGGACCAGCTCAGCGACGGCGTCGGCAGCCTTGGCATGCTCGGCCGCCTCGGTGGCGAGCACCTCGGACTCGATGGCCTCCTCGACCGCGACCTCGGCCACGACGTCCGCCTCGAGGGCGGCCTCGACCGCGATCTCGGCCACGACCGCCTCGGCGGCGGCCTCGTCCGCAGCCCCTTCCGCGCTGGCCTCGATCTCGACCGCCTCGTCGACCGTCTCGACCGCGGCGGCCTCGACGGCATCAGCGACCTCGTCGGCTGCGGCAGCCTCTTCGGCGGCGCTGACGGCTTCACCGACGGCATCCTCGATCACGGCATCGACGGTCGTTATGGTGGCGGGCTCGTCAGCGGCGACAGCCGCGGCGCGCTCCTCGACAGCCTGAGCCGTGGCGTCCATCGCCTCGTCGGCCGGCTTGCTCCCGCCTCTCTTCTCTGCGGTCAATGTGGTGGTCTCCTTCGGGTCGATCTCCTGCCGGGACGTTGAACGGCCCGAGCGACATGCTCGGGCCATCGTCCGTCGGAGGTGGGTCGTCCGTGTCCCGTCGGGCTCGTCAGACTCCTTCGTCGCAGGTCGGCTCGCGCGTCGCATGGCGCTGGCCCCGGAAGGGCCCGCGCATACTACCACGCAGTCTCGAGCGGCCACAATGAACCGGAGGCAGGCGCGGCATGCCCGAGCTGCCCGATATCGCCATCCTAACCGACGCCTTCCAGGCCGCCCTGGCAGGCCGGCCCGTGCTGGCCGCCGACGCCGCCGAGACGCTCGTCGTGCGTGGCACACCGGGCGAGCTGCAGGCCCTGTCGGGCCAGGTCCTCGAGTCGGTCACCCGGAGGGGTAAGTTCATCGTGCTCCAACTCGAGCGCGACCGGATCGTGGTCAACGCGATGCTCTCCGGACGCCTCGGGCTCGGCGAGCCGGGTTCGAAAGCGCTGCCCTCGACCGCCTGGACGCTTCGGCTCGGGAGCAGGAGTGGAGTGCCGCACGCGGCTGCGCCCTGGACGACGGGCGCCGACTGGCTCCCGGCCGACACGGCCGACGTCGAGCTGCGCTATCGCGATCCGACGCGAATGGGCAAGATCTACCTCGTGCCGTCGGGCGTCGCGAGGGTCGTCGCTGGCTGGGATGAGTTGGGGCCGGACGCGGACGATCCGGCGCTGGATCTGGCCGCATGGCGGGCTCGGATCCAGCGGCATCGGGGTGAGCTGAAGAATCTCCTGCGCGAGCAATCGTTCGTGGCCGGCATCGGCAACGGGTACAGCGACGAGATCCTCTGGGCTGCCAGCCTCGCCCCCTTCCGGAAGCGCTCGACCCTGGCGCCAGAGGAAGTCGATCGACTCCACGAGGCCACTAACGACACGCTGGCCTGGGCGATCGACGAGTTGCGACGCCGGGTGCCGCCGCGCTTCGAAGTCGAAGTCCGCGACTTCCTGCGCGTGCACCGCAAGGGCGGTCAGGTGTGCCCTCGCTGCGGTGCGACCATCAGCGAGATCGCGCCGGGTGGCTTCGTGACCAGCTTCTGCAGGGGCTGCCAGCGCTGAGGAGGTGGCGGACCGACGTCCGATCAGGGGATGCGCAGCACCTGGCCCGGGCGGATGAGGCTCGCGTCCGTGATGCCGTTGAGCGTCTTGATCGCGCGAACGGTGGCACCGAATCGCGCGGCGATGCTGCTCAGCGTGTCACCTGATTTGACCCGATACCGCCGCGTAGCGGCTGGTCCGGCCGTCGGCTTGGCGGTCTTGGCTGGGGTCTGGCTGGTGGCCGGCGATGGGCTCGGCGTGGCGGTCACCGGCAGCGACGGCGAAGCCGAGGACGGAGCATGCGCCTCGGTCGGGGAAGCGACCGCCTCCGGCGTCGTCGGCTCGGGGCTGGACCCGACGTCGCCGCCCAGGTTGCCTCCAGCGAAGCGGGCCGCGAGCAGGAGGCCGGCGGCTCCGACCATGGCGGCAGCGAGCACGATGCGCGCGAGGCGACGGCTGCCTCCGAGCAGCGACAGCGACCCGGCGATGGCGCTCGGCCGATCGAGGGCGATGGGTGCCACCCGGGGTACCCGCCGCGCGACCCGTGCCTCGAAGGACGTGAGGGCTTCCGTAGAGCCGAGCCAGCGCGCGCGCCGCGCATCGAGTGCGGCTTCGAACCGTGGGCAGGTCGGGTAGGCGGACGTAAGGCAGAGGGCGCGCTGCGTGTCGAGCGTCGGCGCCTCGATCGGCTCGATCGCCATGCAGCGGTGCTCGCGCAGCGCGCGCGTGGCCCGCCAAGACGCACCCGGCACCAGCAGGTACGGACAGACGACGATGCCCGTGACCCCGGCGGCCGCCGTCGAAGCGTCCGCGGCACGTACCCCGTCCGGGGGAGGGGCCTGTGACTTCGGCCGGTCGATCACCGGGGAATCATAGGCTGGTGCGGGATCGACGACAGCGAGCGGACGGTCCGTCGCCGGCGAGGGCACCCCTGGGATGCGAAAAACCCCGGCGACGACCTATTTTCCCGAAAGGCTGCCCTCTCAGTATCTTCGGCGCTGGAGAGCTTAACTGCCGTGTTCGGGATGGGAACGGGTGTGGCCTCTCCGCTGGAGTCACCGGGGTTCTTCTGCTGTGACGATGTGACAACGGCCGCGACGGGACGGGAAGCTGGCGTGCGCCTCGCGCACGCGTGGCATCCGCCGGCGCATGAGTCGATGGTTGGATCTTCATGTTCTGCCATGACCGGTCCTTCGACCGGACGACAAGGTGGGATCACGGATCCCTGGCAGCTGCCATGGGGTCAGCTGCTAAAGCGGTCAAGCCCTCGACCATTAGTACGGCTCAGCTTCGCCGGTTGCCCGACTTCCACATGCCGCCTATCAAACAGGTGGTCTCCCTGCGGTCTTACCCGGTTGACCCGGTGGGGAACCTCATCTTGAGGCGAGCTTCGCACTTAGATGCTTTCAGTGCTTATCCCAACCGAACATAGCTACCCAGCGGTGCCCTTGGCAGGACAACTGGCACACCAGCGGTTCGTCCACTCCGGTCCTCTCGTACTAGGAGCAGCTCCTCTCAAGTTCCCTACGCCCACGCTGGATAGAGACCGAACTGTCTCACGACGTTCTGAACCCAGCTCACGTACCGCTTTCATTGGCGAACAGCCAAACCCTTGGGACGTACTTCCGCCCCAGGATGCGACGAGCCGACATCGAGGTGCCAAACGGTGCCGTCGATGTGAACTCTTGGGCACCATCAGCCTGTTATCCCCGGGGTAGCTTTTAT
>JBEVDC010000130.1:0-10917 GCA_040514195.1 Candidatus Limnocylindrales bacterium
TCGCGATCGCCGGACGTTGCCCGCCATCACCGACTTCGGCTGTTGGACGCTGTCCTGCGTCGGGGCGGTGGTCGCGCTGATCGTCGTCGTTGTGGTCCTGTCCTGACACGGGTCTGCACCCGGCTCCGCTCACTTGGCCCCGATCCCCCGCTCGAGTAGACCAGGCTCTTGACCGTGCACCTACCATGACGAGAATCGCCTGGGGAGGGTGCTGCTGGTGAGCGCACATGCCAAGGTCGCGGTCCGGCCGGTGCCTCGGAGCCGCGTTGCACGCCTTGGGGAGGCGCCGATACGGCCGATGCGAGTGACGTGTGCACGCTGCGGTTGCTGGCACGCGCTGCTCCTGCTCCAACCTACGCAGCGTGGTGCCGGAATCTGTCCGCGCTGCAGTTGGGGCGTCGACCACAGCGACGAGCGCGACGCTATATAGGCTCGCGACCGGCGCCGAGGTCATGCAGGCATCGGGCCATCATGCCCGGCAAGATCATCGGCGAAGCAGGAACCAGCCGAAGGCGATCGAGCCGACGAGGACGATAAGGATGCCGACTGCGCCGCCAGGGACCACGGCGGCCAGGTCGCCGACGGCCGCCGAGAAGGCACCGAGGAGGCCCGAGAAGAGACCCCCGATGGCATCCGCTGCGGTCTTGATCAGGCCCCCGAGGGTGTTGCCGATCTGGTCCATCGGCCGAGCGTACGCGCCTTGGTCAAGCCCCCAGCGAAGGCCCCGCGACGCATGGGCGATCCGCTCCGCAGGCGGCGCTTCGCAGCGATCGACGGGGCTAGGCCATGGCTGATGGATCCGCTCGGCCTCGGGTTGCTTGGCATCGCGGCCCTCATCCTGGTCAAAGAAGCGGGCCTGCCCGTGCCGGTGCCGGGCGATCTCCTCGTCGTCGGCGCCGGTGTGGCGGCCAGCCAGGGTGAGCTCGATGCCCCGCTGGCGTTCCTGACCATCCTGGCCGCAGGACTCGTTGGCGGCGTCATGCAGTTCACGCTCGTGCGTGGTGCGGGACGCGACCCGCTGTTGCGCGTGCTCCGACGGGTCGGCGTCTCCGAGAGCAGGCTCGAAACGGTCGCGGATCGCTTGCGTCGGCAGGGCGCACGCGGGGTCGCCGTGGCCAGGGCAACGCCCGGGGTTCGGATCGTAGCTGTCGCCGCCAGCGGGTTGGCGGCCCTCCCGCTGGTGCATTTCGTGGCCGGCCTGGCGATAGGCAACGCGCTCTTCGTCGGCGCCCACTTCGCGGCCGGCCTCATCGTCGGGCCATCGGCGGTCGCCCTCGTCGCCGGCGCAGCCGGACCGATGCTGATCGGCCTGGCTGGGCTGGCGATCGTCGGCGCTGGGGGCTGGTGGCTCATCCGACGGTGGCGCCGCGCACCAAGCACGACGGTCGGCGACTGGGCCGACGCATGCTGCCCGGCTTGCCTCGCGCTCGGGGCCATCGGGCGAGCCGACGGCTGACGGTCAGCTACGTTCGAGGGGCCCCTCTGGTAGGCTTCGACGATCCCTCGGACGCGGTCCTGTGAGGCCGCAGGCGGCGCCTCTTGAGCCGCGATCCGGGCCCGGGAGGCCCACATGAGGAGGACGCATATCGCCGCGACCCTGCCGCCGCCCATCGCGCCGGTCCCCCACCCAGCCCGACGACCGATCCCGGTGCCGGCCGACGCCGTGGTCGATCCGCGCATCGGATCGCACGGACCCGCGCTGGTGGCGCTCGAGGACGGCACGATCTTTCCCGGCATCGCCTTCGGGGCACCGATCGGCTCGGGCGGCGACCTGGTCGCCAATACCAGCCAGACCGGCTACCAGGAGGTCGCCACCGACCCGTCTTATGCCGGGCAGGTCGTGGCCATGACCTATCCGCTCATCGGCAACTACGGTCGACTCGTCGAGGACGACCAGTCCGAGCGGCCGTGGCTCCGCGCGCTCATCGTGGCCCATGCCACCGCAGCCGTCGTCGGTCGGGCGCGCCAGGTGGTCCACCTGCTCCGGGCGACGGGGGTGCCGGCCATCGCCGGCGTGGACACGAGGGCGCTGGCCCGCCATCTGCGCGAGACCGGGACCCAGCGGGCCTACGTGTCGGCGCCCGGCGAGACCGACGTCGAGGCAGCCATCGCGGCCGCCCGCGGGCTGACCGCCTGGGAGGACCAGGACTTCGTCGACCAGGTCTCGGCTGCGGCACCGTATGACGTCGGTACGGGGGAGGGGCCCCTGGTCGCGGTCGTCGACTTCGGGCTCAAGGCCAACATCGTGCGTGGCCTGCGACGTCGAGGTGCGCGGGTGCGCGTCCTGCCGCACACGGCCACGGTCGGGGCGGCCCTGGCACCGGAGATCGCCGGTCTCGTCCTCTCGCCCGGCCCCGGCGATCCGGCCCGGCTGGAGGGCCCCGTCACCCTCGCCCGGGCGATCATCGACGCCGGACGTCCGCTGCTCGGCATCTGCCTCGGGCACCAGATCGTCGGTCGGGCTGCCGGCGCCGAGACCGGACGCCTGCGCTTCGGCCACCACGGCGCCAACCATCCCGTCCAGGACCTCGAGAGCGGCAAGGTCCAGGTCACGGCGCAGAACCACGAGGTCCAGGTCATCGGCGAGACGCTACCGACCTCGGGGGGCTTCTACGTCAGCCAACGCAACCTCAACGACGGCTCCGTCGAAGGGTTACGCCACCGCGAGCGGCCGGTCGAAACGGTCCAGTACCACCCCGAAGGCTCGCCGGGACCGCTCGACGCCCTCGACGTCTTCGACCGCTTCGTGGCCAGGCTGGCGCCATGATGGGGTCGGCCGCCGACCTTTCGGCTCCACGTTCGGTCCTCATCCTCGGCTCCGGGCCGGTCGTCATCGGTCAGGCCGCCGAGTTCGACTACGCCGGCACGCAGGCCTGTCGGGCGCTCCGCGACGAGGGCATACGGACCATCCTGCTGAACTCCAACCCGGCCACGATCATGACCGACCCGGGCGTCGCCGATGTCGTCTATCTCGAGCCACTGACCATCGAATCCGTGGAGCGGATCATCGAGCGTGAGCGACCCGACGGCATCCTGGCTGGACTGGGCGGCCAGACGGCCCTCAACCTGGCGGTCGCCATCGCGCGCGCCGGCGTCCTCGAGCGGACGGGCGTCCGGTTGCTGGGCACGCCGCTGGCGGCCATCGAGATGGCCGAAGATCGCGAGCGCTTCCGCGACCTGCTCGAGCGCATCGGCCAGCCCTACCCGCCCTCCGAGATCGTCGAAGGGTCGACCCTCGAGGCACGCGAACGCGCCACGGCGACCGCCCTCGAGCGGATCGGCCTGCCGGCCATCGTGCGGCCGGCGTTCACGCTCGGTGGCTCGGGCGGCGGCATCGTCCTGACCGAGGCCGACTACCGTGAGCGGGTCCGCGCCGGCCTGCGGGCCAGCCCCATCGGCCAGGTCATCGTCGAGACCTGCCTGGTCGGCTGGCAGGAGATCGAGTATGAGGTGATGCGCGACGCCGACGACACGTGCATCGCGGTCTGCTCGATGGAGAACGTGGATCCCCTCGGTGTCCACACCGGCGATTCGATCGTGGTGGCGCCAGTCCAGACGCTGCCCGACCAGGTCCACCAGCGCCTGCGGAGCGCCGCCCTGGCCATCATCCGCGCCCTCGGCGTGGAGGGTGGCTGCAACGTCCAGTTCGCTCTATCGCCCGATTCGCGCGAGTACGCCGTCATCGAGGTCAACCCGCGCGTCAGTCGCTCGTCGGCGCTGGCCTCGAAAGCGACCGGCTACCCCATCGCGCGCGTGGCCGCGCAGATCGCCGTCGGACGGCGGCTGGCAGAGATCCCCAATGCCGTCACGCGCACGACCGTGGCGGCCTTCGAGCCTGCCCTCGACTACATCGTGGTCAAGCTGCCGCGCTTTCCTTTCGACAAGTTCCCGACCGCCGACCGCCAGCTCGGCTCGCAGATGAAGGCGACCGGCGAGGTGATGGCCATCGACCGAACCTTCGGGGCCGCGCTCAACAAGGCGTTGCGTGGCCTCGAGCAGGCGGGCGCGGGCTTCCTGGCCGAGGACCCCGCCTGGAGCCCGACCCTCGACTACCTGGCAGGCCCGTTGTCCCGCTTCGGCGAGCGCAGTCGTGGCGCGTCGCGCGACGAGCTGTCGGGCGAGGTCTTCGTGGGCGACGAGGGGCTCATCGGCGCCGATGCCACCGCAGGCGCCCGGGCTGCCCGGCCGGTCGTCCTGCAGCGCTTCCTGGCCCCCTCCGACTCCCGGCTCTGGCGGCTGCTGGCGCTCCTTCGCCGGGGCCTGCCAGCGGCTGAGCTGCAGCAGGCGACCGGCATCGCGCCCTGGTTCCTGGCGGAGATGGAGCGCCTGGTCGACCTGGAGGGATCGCTGCGGGAGGCCGGTGCGGTGATCGGTTCCGGGCGCCCAATGCCCGACGCGCTGCTCGTCTCCGCCAAGCGTGCCGCTTTCGGTGACCGCGACATCGCCTTGCTGACCGGCCTCTCGGAGATATCCGTGGCGGCGCAGCGGCTGGCCATGGGCCTGGAGCCCGGCTTTGCCATGGTCGACACGTGCGCCGCCGAGTTCGCCGCCCAGACGCCGTACTTCTACGCCACGTATGCGGCGGCCGGATCGCCGCCCGAGGCGCCCCCGGTCCAGCGCCCGGCAGCCCTCGTCATCGGCTCCGGTCCGGTTCGCATCGGGCAAGGCATCGAGTTCGACTACTGCGCTGTGCGCGCCGCGGCATCTCTGCGCGAGCAAGGCTGGCAGGCGGTCATGGTCAACTCCAATCCCGAGACGGTCTCGACCGATTTCGATGCCTCGTCGCGTCTGTACTTCGAGCCGCTCGACGCGGAGAGCGTGCTCGCCGTCGTGCGAGCCGAGACCGGCCCCGATCAGGAGTCGCTCGCGGCGCTCGTCCAGTTCGGTGGCCAGACGCCCCTCAACCTGGCCGCCACACTGGCGGCCGCCGGAGTGCCACTCCTCGGGCTCGATGTCGAGACCATCGACCAGGCCGAGGAACGCGTCCGGTTCTCGGCTCTCCTCGACCGGCTCGGCATCCTCCAGCCACCTGGCGGTATGGCGACCTCGATCGGGGAGGCGATGGCCGTCGCCGATCGGATCGGCTACCCGGTCATCGTGCGGCCCAGCTTCGTTATCGGCGGCCTGGCCATCGACTTCGCTTATGGGCCGGAGGATCTCGTGGCCCAGCTCGCGGCGGCGACCGTCGTGGCGCCCGACCGCCCGGTCCGGCTCGACGCCTACCTCGAGGGCCTGGAGGTCGACGTCGATGCCCTCGCCGACGGCGTGTGCGTCCTCGTGCCTGGCCTCATCGAGCACGTCGAGCGGGCCGGCGTGCACTCCGGCGACTCGCTCGGCTTCTACCCGCCGCAGACCCTCGACGCCGCCCAGCAGGCGTCGATCGTCGAGACCATGACCCGCATCTCGCTGGCGCTCGGCGTCCGTGGCCTGATCAACGCCCAGTTCATCGTCCGAGACGACGGCATCTTCCTGCTGGAGGTCAATCCCAGGGCGAGCCGTACGGTGCCGTTCCTGAGCAAGGTGACGGGCGTGCCGATGGTCGATCTCGCGACTCGCATCGCCCTGGGCGCCACGCTCGCCGACCTGGGCTGGAGCGGTGGCCTGGTCGAGCCGCCTGGATTCGTGGCGGTCAAGGCGCCCGTCTTCTCGACCGCCAAGCTGCGCGGGGTCGATCCCTCGCTGGGACCAGGCATGCAATCGACGGGCGAGGTCATCGGCATCCACCGCGACCCGCGAGTGGCGATGGCCAAAGCGCTCCTGGCTGCCTCGCTGCGTCCGCCGATCCCGGGGCCGGACGGTGCCCTTGCGCTCGTCTCGATCGCCGACCGGGATAAGGGACGCCTGGCCGAGCTGGCCACGGCCCTTGTCGGCGTCGGCTATCGCCTGGCAGCGACTCGTGGCACCGCCACGCACCTCCGAGCGCTGGGGCATCCGGTGACGGAGGTCGCGCGTGTGGCCGAGGAAGACGGCCGGCTGCCGACCATCCTCGACACCATCCGGACCAGCGACGTCCGCCTGGTCGTCAACACGCCGTCGCCGCTGCCGGGTCCGGTCCGTGACGCGGAGTCGATCCGGGCGGCCGCGCTCGCGGAGGGCATCCTCTGCCTCACGAGCATCGACACGGCCATCACGGCCGCGCGTTCGCTGGAGCCGGACGCGCGGGCCGGTATCGCAGACGTGCGACCGCTCGGCGATTGGACGCTGGCCCTCGCCAGCGGAGCGGGCCGCGAGCCGGCTCAGTCGATCTAGGCCGGCCGCGCCTCGGCCGAACCGCACGGATCGGTGCCTGCGTCGAGGCGCCGGCCGGTGCCGACCAGCCATCGTCCGATGCCAAGCCGCGCACGGGCGATCGCCGAGCGGCCTGTCCTCGCCTGACCCGCGGCCGCATCAGCGGCCAGCCGGCGGATGCGCGCTTCGGCGTGAAGGCTGGCCTGGTGGTCGTCTGCCAGGAGTCGTTCGCGGTCGATCATGGTGAGACCCTCCTTGAGTACGCGTGGATGGGGTGGAGGTCACGAGCGATCACTTGCTGCATCGTCTTCACCATCTTCGTCTTCCTTTCGTTAGTCATGTATCTAACATGCGATCACGAGAGGGGCCGCCGTCGGTCGCCCGACTGCGGCCTCGGTGCGGCTGCGACTCAGGCCAGGAAGCGCATCAGGTCGTCTCCTGCCTCGGAGAGGCGGTCCCTCCGCAGGCTGTAGTAGGTCTGGGCGCCCTGGTCGGTGACGGTGACCAGGCCCGCCACGCGCAACTGGGTCAGGTGGTGCTTCATGGTCGGCTTGCTGACCTCGAGCTGTTGGGCGAGCTCGGTCAGGTACATGTCGCGGTCGCGCAGCAGGCGAAGGATGCGCAGTCGAGACTCGTCCCCGAGTGCTCGATGGAGGCGGATGAGCGAAGGCGGCGGAGACATCGCGTCGCCCCGGTCGAGGGCTTCGTCCGCGGCCGGATACGCGAAGAGGCGCCAATCGAGGCCGGCATACAGGTAGTTGAACGGCCGGGCGAAATAGCTCGGGCTCATCACGACCCGGGTGACGCCTGCCTCGCCCAGCCAGCGCACCCCGCCCGTGGTCCGCTCGATGAGCTCGGGCGGCGCGAGCGTGCGACGGTCGGACGCCCGGAGCTCGAGGTCACGCTCGATGATGCGGCTGACGCGCTCTTCGACCATCTCGAAGCGCACGACCCACTCACCGAGCAGGCCGCGGATGCGATCGATCCAGGCCACGGGCGCGGCCAGGAACTCGGCGATGGCCTCGGCGTGGTACTCCTCGCCGCGCTTGACGAACTCGGCGATCTCTTCGTCGGCGCCGTCGAGGATGCGCTCCAGCTGCGCGGCAGCCACCGGATCCCGGCGCACTTCGCCCAGCATCTCACGCACGATCGACCGCGTGTCCGCGGTCGCCAGTGAGCCCACGAACTCGCGCGCGGTCCGGGCCGTAGGCGTCACGACGGCCAGCGCGCCGGTGGCGTAGCAGAACGCCTTCGGCGACTCCCCGAAGCACTCGTCGAGGTCGCGGCGTCGCTCAGGAGACAGTGACGCACGCGCATCCTCGAGCCACTGCCGATCCTGGGGCAGCAGGTCCTGATCCTCGGGTGCCTCGACGGCGAGGCTGACCAGGAAGTCATAGACCGTGCGGGCGTCGAACTCGACGACGTAGCTCGGCGTGCTGGAGGTCATCCCCCGCACGAGCGCCCGCTTGCGCTCGGATCCGCCGGATCTCTGGTTCGTGGCTTGGCTACGAACGGTCACGGTCTGTGTCCTCCGTCTGCCATGTGTTAGATGGAAAGCTAACATTGCGCCAACAGGCTGTCAACCTCCCTGACGCTCTTGCGAACCGATCTTGTCGCTCTTGCGAACCGACCTGACGGCGGTGCCTGAGGGACGCGGTCGCGGGGCAGCTAGCGGGGGACGCCTCGGACCGTCCCCCGGCCGAACCTCAGTCCTGCTCGATCCGGATGAGGAGCAGCTGCCCGTCCTCGAGTCGCTTGCGGAACGTCAGGCCACCCTCGGTCGTGGGCGGCTGATCGAGCGGCGGTGTGAAGCCCGGGGGCGTGACGGCCACGCCGTGGGCCTGGACGGTGACCAGGAAGGCACCCGGCCCGAAGGCCCACGAGGCATCGACGATGCCACTCGACTCCCACGTGCCCTTGAACGCAGTCGGAGCGTCGTTGGATTGGTCGACTTCCGCGATGACGCTCGTCGTACCGGTCGCCAGGTCGTACCACCAGATGCGGGCGTTCGTGGCCGCGGCGAAGCCACCACCAGGGACGTTGCCGCTGTTGTGGGTGCCTGGGTCTTCCTGGATGAGGATGCCGCCCTTGACCGTTTCGATATTGTCCGGCTGGTGCACGACGCTGCCGTTGCTGTAGCCGCCGGCGTCGAAGTCGGCGCCCGGCAGGATCGACAAGTCGGTCACGATCGTCGGATCGCGGGGGTCGAGGACCATCTTCCAGATGCGGCCGTTCATGTAGTTGCCGCGGGTGCCACTGACGTCCCGGCCGAGCCGAGTTCCGGAGAGGGCCGTGTAGGTGGCCCGCGGCTCGCCCGTGTCGGCGAAGTAGATGATGTTCGAGTGGTCGCGGTCGTAGGCGATGTCCTCGACGCGGATGAACTGGAAGACGTTGTTGTCGTTGGACCAGGTCTCGAGGCCGGTCTGCCCGCCGTCGGCGATGGCGTCCGGGACCATGATGAATCGGCCGTCGATCGATTCGCCTGCGGTGACGTCGCCGTAGTCATTCTCGGTCGCAGCGTTGGGCGCGTCGGGAGCCGCAGCCTGGAAGGCCCACAGGTGCCCAGCGTCGTTCCAGACGGCGTCGCCGTCCGGCGCCAGGTACATGTAGAACTGCGAGCTCGGCGCGCTGAAGGTGTCGTCGCCAGAAACGACGACAGCCTGCTCGTAGCCAGGGATGGCGACCGCGTTCTCGTGATTGTGGCGGCCCATGCCGGGAATCGACCTCACGGCGCCCGTCTTGAGGTCGACGGCCACGACCATGCCGGCCTGTTCGCCGGTCTGGCCAGCCGGGACCGGCCAGGATGCCTCCTGGCGCAGGACGAAGTCAGTCGCCTCCTCGTTGGTCAGCAGGAGCGGGTTGGCGAAGCCCGCCTCTGGCCCCGCGATGAAGTTGGAGCAGAAGCGCTGGTAGCCGAGGCTGCTGGGCACGACGAGGTCACCCGACAGGATCTTGCCGTTACCGCGCTTGATGAGGAGGTGGCTGACCTCGCTGTTGCGATAGTCGGTGACGCCCTGGAATGGCACCTTCGACGTCTCGTGGTTGACATAGACATCCACGCGATCGCGATCGCGTGGCCAGATCGCGATGCCATCGGGGAGGGACTGGAAGCGGTACGAGTCGACGGTTTCGCCGACGCTGATGAGCGCCTTTACCGAGACCCCGTCGGCCACGGGATCGAGCATGGCCGGTCGCTCGGTCCAGAAGCCGCTCGAAGGCGAGGCACCCACGGCCGGCGTGACAGCGGTCATCAGAAGGATGAGGGCGACGAGGATGGCGATCGAGCGACGGCGTCGCACGGACGGCTGCATCGATGGTGCCTCCAGCTGCGAAGGGTCGAGTCGGGTTCGGGGGTCTATGGTGCCCTCGCACCTCGGACAGGGCAAGCGCGCCGACGCCCGTGGATGAACGCGGTGGTGCCTGGGCGCACCGCTGCTCTCGCTCTCCGCCTCCGCCCGGGTCGTCGGACTGCGTCACCGAGCCTGGAGATCGCTGCTACGATCGGCCGCGACCCGCCACGCCAAGGAGCCTGAGCCAGCATGCCCGGCCCCGATCCGGACGTCCCGATCATCCGCTTCAGCCAGCGTCGCCTGGCCAACGGCTTGCGCGTCATCGTCGCCCCGGATCATCTGGCGCCCGTGGTGGCCATCAACCTCTGGTACGACGTCGGCTCCAAGCACGAACCCATGGGTCGGACCGGCTTCGCCCATCTCTTCGAGCACTTCATGTTCCAGGGCTCGGCACATGTGGCCAAGACCGAGCACATGGCCATCGTCCAGGGTTCGGGCGGCGTGTGCAATGCGACGACCTACTTCGATCGCACGAACTACTTCGAGACGCTGCCGTCGAACCAGCTTGACATCGGCCTCTGGCTGGAGGCCGATCGGATGGCCACGCTGCTCGATGCCCTCAGCCAGGAGAACCTCGACAACCAGCGCGAGGTGGTCAAGAACGAGAAGCGGCAGAGCTACGACAATCGGCCCTACGGCACCTTCTACGAGCGGCTCATCGCCGCCGTCTTCCCCGAGGGCCACCCCTACCATCACACGCCGATCGGCTCGATGGCCGACCTCGACGCCGCTGCGCCGGCCGACGTGCAACAGTTCTTCCGGGACTGGTACGCGCCGAACAACTGCGTCATCTCGGTCGTCGGCGACGTCGACGAGATGGGCGCTCACGACGCGGTCGAGCGATGGTTCGGGGCCATTCCCGCGAACCCCGCGCTGGCCGCCTTCCAGCCGCCCGAGCTGCCGGAACATCTCGGCTCGGAGGTCCGGGTGATGGTGCCCGACGCCGTGCCGCTCACCCGCATCCACTTCGGCTTCCGGACGCCACCTTTCGGCACGACAGCCTTCGATGCGCTCGAGGTCGCCGGCCAGATCCTCGCCGGTGGCAAGGGCAGCCGTCTCCACAAGCGCCTCGTACGCGAGCTCCGGCTCGCCCAGGACGTCGCCCTGTTCTCGCTGCCGATGGTCAGCGGCGCGTCGATCTGCGCCGGGTGGGCCACCGTCCGGCCGGAGGTCGAGGCGGAGGCGGTCGAGGCGGCCTTCCTGGCGGAGCTCGAGCGGATCGCGCGCGAGCCAGTGAGCGACGACGAGCTCGAACGTGCCCGCGCCCTGATCGAATCGAGCGAGCTGGCCGCCCTCGGCCGGGTCGAAGAGGTCGCCGATCGCCTGAGCCAGTACGCCA
>JBEVDC010000184.1:0-8672 GCA_040514195.1 Candidatus Limnocylindrales bacterium
GATTAAGACGACCCACACGCTGACTGAAAGACGGGCGCCTGATCTTGTTCGACCACGATGCCCGCGTGGCCGGGCGCCTGCTTGAGCGCCGGATCGACGATCTCCGCCGGGCCGCTCAGGCCCAGCGCATCCACCGCCATCTGAGCCTGCCGAACGGGCGACGCTCCCTGCGTCGCTCGGTCGGTCGCTCGATGGTCCGACTCGGTTCGCGCCTGGCGGCCGACCCGAGCCTCAAGCCGGCCCGCTCCCGATAGGGCGGGCCGGCACATCACCCTGGGAGACCCGAGATGACCTCCATGGCGCGCGAGATGCGGGCGAGCTACGCCTTCATCGAGCGCAACTTCAACCTCACGCGCCGCTACTGGGGCTGGGAAGCGGCGTTCATGGTCTATGCCATCGCCGGCGCCCTCTCGGTCACGCTCATCGGCCAGGAGCAGAACGACCCGACCCTCATCCTGACCCTGATGATCGGGGCCATCTTCTGGAACTACCTGTCGGTCGTCTTCAGCTTCATCGCCGAGACGATCCAGTGGGAACGCTGGGAGGGGACCCTGGAGTACACGATGATGGCGCCCGTTCGGCGCACGTCCCAGCTCCTCGGGGCCACCACGTACGCCATCCTGTACGGACTCGTCAGCACGATCATCATCCTCATCGTGCTGGTCGCCTTCTTCGGGCTCGACCTGTCGGACGCAAACTTCGCGACGGCCGCCGTCTTCATGGGCATCGGCTCCGTCTCGTTCGTGGGCATCGGCATGATGGCGGCCGTGCTGCCGCTGCTCTACGTCGAGCGCGGCGCGCAGATGACCTTCGTGCTCCAATCGGTGCTCTTGCTCGTGAGCGGTGTCTACTACTCGGTCGACATCCTCCCGCCCTGGATGCAGGTCCTGTCTCGGCTCTCCCCGGCGACCTACATCCTCGACGGCGTGCGGGCCGGGCTCATCGAAGGCACGCCGGTCAACGAGCTGGCCTATGACGTGTGGCCGCTGATCGTGATGGCCGTCGTCTTCATCCCGCTGGGCATCAAGGTCTTCGGCTACGCCGAACGCTATGCCAAGCGGACGGGCAAGCTCAAGCGGGTCGGCTGATGGACACGCCGACCGTCGATCTCGCGACCTGGGGCTGGGATGCACACCTTGCGGCGGCCATGGCGGCCGACGCTCCGGGTGACGTCCTCCCCGGTCGCGTGATCACCGCCTCGGCCGGTGGCACGACCGTGATGACCGCCGCAGGCCCCTGGCCGACGCGCCTGAGCGGACGCCTCCGGCATCCATCGACCATCCCGACGGATCGCCCTGCCGTGGGCGACTGGGTGGTCGGGCCGATCGAGCCACCCCACGGCCCGGACGCGGCGATGACCATCGAGACGGTCCTGCCGCGCCGATCCGCCTTCGTCCGCCAGGCGCCGCAGGGCGGTATCGACCCCCAGGTCGTAGCCGCCAATGTGGATACCGTCTTCATCGTCCAGTCCCTGACCCGGGACCTCAACATGCGTCGCCTGGAGCGCTACCTCGGCGCGGCCTGGTCGAGCGGCGCGGATCCTGTCGTCGTCCTCAGCAAGGCCGACCTGTGGCTCGACCTCGAGGCCGTCCTCGAACGTGTCGCCCAGGTCGCCATCGGGGTCCCCATCGAGGTCGTCAGCGCCAAGACCCATCTGGGGCGCGAGGGGCTCGAGGCCCACCTGCGGCCAGGTCGGACGGTCGTCCTCCTCGGATCCTCGGGCGTCGGCAAGTCGACCATCGTCAACTGGCTGCTGGGTGAGGATCGCCAGCTCGTTCGTGAGACGCGTGCAGACGACGAGCGCGGGCGGCACACCACGACCAGCCGGGAGCTCATCCCGCTGCCCGGCGGCGCGCTCGTGCTCGATACGCCTGGGCTGCGCTCGCTGGGCGTCTGGGACGACGCGGGCATGGAACGCACCTTTGCCGACATCGAAGTCCTGGCGGCAGAGTGTCGCTTCAATGATTGCCGCCATGACCGGGAGCCCGGCTGTGCCGTCCGATCAGCCATCGACGGAGGCTCGCTGTCCGTCACGCGACTGGATGCGCGGCGCAAGCTCGAGCGCGAGATCGCATCGCAGGAGCGCCGTGCCTCGCCCGCGGCGGCACATGCCGAACGACGGCGGTGGGCGAAGCTCACCAAGGCCGGCAGCGAACGGGCGGCCGCGCGGCGACGCGGCTGGGTCGGCTCCTGGGAGGAGAGCTGATGCAGGCCCAGCCCGCCGCGCCCATCCGGATCGCCGGCCTGCCGGAGCGTCCCGGCGTCACCGTCCGGCGCTATGCCGGGCCGTCGGATCATCCGGGCATGGCCGACGTCAACAACGCCTGGCGGGAGTCGATCGGCGTCAGCGAGCTCGTCACCGTCGCGGAACTCGACAACCTGTACGCCAACCTGACCGGATCCGACGCGTACCGCGACTGCTTGGTCCTCGAGCGCGAGGGCCAGATCCTCGGCTACAGCCGAACGTCCTCGATCGAGCGTCCCGATGGAGGGCGGATCGAGGAGCCGAGCGTCGTCCTTCACCCGGCGATCCACGACGAGGCCACCAACCTCGCGCTGTTGCTCGACGGCGAGGCTCGCCTGGCACGTGCTCGAGCGGATCGGCCTCCCCATCCTGGCGACCTCGTCCGTGTCTGGACCTGGGACAGCGACGTGGTCACGAAAGCGGCGCTGGCGGCCGCGGGTTACGAGCCTGCCCACTCCTTCTACGAGATGGTCCGCCTCGACCTCGAGGGCATCCAGGAGGTCGATCTGCCAGCCGGTCTCGAGGTGCGGCCTGTCCTAGCCGAGCACTGGCGCCCGATCTGGGAAGCCGATGTCGAGGCCTTCAGCGACGACTGGGATCCGGACGACTCGAGCGAGACCGGCTTCCAACGCTTCCTCGGCGAGCCCGACCAGGTGCCCGAGCTGTGGCAGGTCGCCTGGGACGGGGACCGGGTCGCGGGTCATGTCCTGATCACCATCAACGATGCGGCCAACGCCCGCTTCGGGTGGCGCGAGGGCGTGCTCGACTCGGTCGCGGTCCGGCACGCGTATCGGCGGCGAGGCCTCGCACGGGCGCTCGTCCTCCGCGCCCTGGCCGCCCTCCGCAACCACGGCGTGACGCGAGCTTCGCTTGGCGTGGACGTCGACAACCCCAATCAGGCGCTCGACCTCTACACCTCGTGTGGCTTCGTCGTCCTCGCCAGCGGCGCGGCCTACGAGAAGCCGAGCCGCCCGCGTCCCGATCGGGCCTGACCGGCGTCCGCTGGCATATCAGGCGAACAAACGGCCCTCACGCGCGACCAGGTCCATCCACGGTCGCTCACGCTCGATGGTCGTCGTCGCGCCGTGGCCGGGCAGGACCTGGAGCGAAGGCTCGAGGCGCGCGAGGCGGGCGAGCGACTCGACCATCGCCTCGTCCGAGCCGCCGGCCAGGTCGGTCCGGCCCCAGGCTCCGGCGAAGAGGGTGTCGCCGCTCAACAGCACCCCCGTCTCACGGGCCAGCAGGCAAACGGAGCCCTCCGTGTGGCCAGGCGTGTGGAGGACCTCCAGCTCGATGGCGCCGAAGCGGATGCGGCCGCCTTCAGCTAGCTCGATAGCCGGCACGCTTGGCGGGATGGGGAAGGGCGCGTAGGTCGACGTCGGGTGCTCCAGGCCGTGGCGGTCGAGCGCGTGGACCGCGATGGCGGCGCCCGTCGCCGTGACCACCGCCGCGTTGTCGCCGATGTGGTCCCAGTGGCGATGGGTCGAGACGACGAGCTTGAGCGTCCAGCCGCGATCGGCCAGCCGCTCGGTCAGCCAGGTGACGCAGGGCGTCGCGGTGTCGATGGCGATCGCCTCGCGGCTCGCCTCGTCGCCCAGGACCCAGACGTTGGTTGCCACAGGACCGGCCACCCGGTGGAGGATCTCCATGTCGCGACTCAAGCCGACTCGGCTGGATCGGGTCCTACCTCGGGCACCTGCTTCGGCTTGGCCTCGGGCGGCAAGGTGGACGGCGGCCGGCCCGGGCGCGCCGTGCGGACCAGCGCCTTCTTCGGCATCGCGTTCCGAAGCTCCTGTCCACCCAGACCGGCCACGGCTGCCGCCTCGGCCAGGGCGCGCAGCTTTGCGCGCGCAGCCTCGAGCGGCAGTCGCTCCAGCCCGACTGACGGAGCCAGGCCGATGCGGTCCAGGCCACGAGCGCCCATCGAGGCGCCGTAGCGGGCCGCCCAGACGCTCACGGGGACGTCGTCCGGGATGGCTTTCCGGCAGTCCGCGACTCCGAGGATGAGGCCGCGCTCCCGCGGCGCCTGGCGGGCGACCCGCCAGCCGTCCGGGCCGAGGATGAGATCGAAGAGGTGGCTCGAGAAGGGTGCCGCGTAAAGGACCTCCAGACCGGCGACTGACGCATCCCCACCGCTGATACTCAGCGAGACGTGGCCCCGGATGCCATCCATCAGGGCCAGCAGCGCCTCGATCGCCAGCGCACGCGCCGGCTCGTCGTCGGCCTCGATGACGGCCAGGCCATCCTCCTCGACCTGGACGAGCGGCGCCCCGGCCGCGAAGAGCGCTCGGAGCTGGTCGTTGCCGATCGAGGCAGCAGCCATCGTCTCGTGTCGGTGCCGCCGTCGGTGGGAGCTACCTCGACCGGCGGTCCACGGCCCCAGGAGTCGGGCCTTGACGGGCGGAGGCTCGACCTCGAGCTCGATCGCCAGCGAGCGAGCCGTCGCGTCGGCCCGGCGCCAGGCGCCCACGGGGTCGGCGTCGGGCGTGGGTGCCCCGTCGGCGAGGATGCCCATCCCGGCCTCGAGCTGGTCTGCGAGGGCCAGACGCAAGACACTCTCGTCGTCGAGGCCGTCTGGGCGTGGGTAGGGGCCGACGATGGTCGCGAACATGGGCCTCCAAGACTTCGGGCGGGCGATGGGTCCTGGGGACGGATCGCCTGCGCTTACCGTCCGCTTACACGGCGGGCGGGCTTCCACGCGCACGCATCGTATCCTCGCGCGGATGAAGACGATCCTGGTCGTCGACGATGAGCGCAACATCGTCGAGCTCGTCCGCCTCTACCTCGAAAAGGAGGGCTTCGCGGTCGTTAGCGCTCGCGACGGGCAGACGGCCCTCGAGCTCGTCGAGCGCCACGACCCCGATCTCGTCGTCCTCGACCTGATGCTGCCGGGCATGGACGGCCTGGAGGTCACCCGCGAGCTGCGCAGGCTGGGTGACACGCCCATCGTCATGCTCACCGCCCGGGGCGACGATGTCGACCGGATCGTGGGCCTCGAGCTCGGCGCCGACGACTACGTGGTCAAGCCATTCAACCCGCGCGAGCTCGTGGCTCGGGTCCGGGCGGTCCTCCGGCGGACCGACGGGACGGCGCGGGGCACGCGACCCATCGAGGTCGGCCTTCTGCGCGTGGACCCGCGTCGCTATGAGGCCTATGTCGGCCCCCGCCGACTCGACCTGCGACCGCGCGAATTCGACCTGCTGGCCGCGCTGGCGCGTGATCCGGGCGTCGTCCTCACGCGCGATGCGCTCCTCTCGAGCGTCTGGGGGACCGACTTCCCCGGTGAGACGCGGACCGTGGACGTGCATGTCGCAGCCGTCCGACAGCAGCTCGGGGAGGGTGGGCCGCCGATCGAGACCGTCCGCGGCGTCGGCTATCGGCTGGTGCCGCCGGCGCGCGAGCGCCCGGCCGCTCCGTGACCGGCTGAGCGCCCGAATCCGCATGTCCCTCCGGGCTCGCATCCTGGGCGCCTTTGCCGTCGTCGCGCTGGCCGTGCTGCTCGCGGTCGGGGGCGTTCTCTTCGTCCTCCTCCGCGATCTGCACGCCGAGGCCAGCAGCGCCGCCCTGGCCGACGTGGCCGTGCCGCTCGTGACGCAGGCGCGCCTCCGCGTCACCCAGGGCACCCGCCCTCGCATCGTCATCCGCGAGCTCCAGGACCAGATGGCCGAGCGCGGCATCACCGTCCTTCTGACCCGCGCCGATGGGACGGTCATCTCGCTCGGCGACCCGACGCCCGTCGACCACGTCGACCTGGTCTCCGACGGCACGACCGTGACCGTCCAGCGCGGCACGTTTCGGGTCCTCGGCGAGGGCGAATACGTCTTCCTCGCCTCGCCCTTCAACCTGCTTCGCAATCAGGGCGGTGCCGCACTCGTGGTGGCACGTCCCGACGACGCCGGGCGCCGTGCCCTGTCGGACCTCGGCCGTGCCCTGATCGTCGGCCTGATCGCCGTGGCCGTCATCGGCCTCCTCCTGGCTGCCTGGGTGGCTCGCTCCGTGACGCGGCCGCTGGATGGCCTGGCGGCCGCCGCCAGCTCCGTCGGGCAAGGCGAGGTGCCGCCACCGCTGCCTGAGGACGGGCCGCGCGAGATCGCCCGCGTGAGCGCGGCCTTCAACACCATGAGTGCCGAGGTCGCCGAAGCGAGGCGGACGCAGGGCGACCTGCTGGCCGGCCTGCGACACGACCTTCGGACGCCGCTGACGGTCATCGGCGGCTTCGCTGAGGCGCTCCTCGACGGCACGGCCGTGGGGCCGGACGCAGAGCGCGCCGCGGCGGCCATCGCCGAGGAGACCGCCCGGCTCGAGCAGATGATCGACGAGCTCGGCGACCTGGCCGACCTCGAGTCGGGCGGCCGGCCGCTGCACCTCGAGCAGCTCGAGGCAACGGACGTCTGCGCGGCCGCCATCGAGCGTTTCGCCGCTATGGCCGGCAGCGACGGCCAAACTCTCGTGGCGCTGCCCGCGGCAGGGCCGCTCCCCTTCGCTGCCGACCGCGGCGCCATCGATCGCATCCTGGCCAACCTCATCGGCAACGGGCTCGCCCACGCCCCCAGACCGGGTGGCACCATCGCGGTCGAGGTCGCCAGCCTACCGGGCGGCGAGCTGCTGCTGGCCGTGCGCGACGACGGCCCGGGCATCCCTCAGGCGTCTCTGCCACGCATCTTCGAGCGCTTCTATCGCGCCGATCCGTCCCGGTCCGGGCCGGGCACGGGCCTTGGCCTGGCGATCGTCGAGCAGCTCGCCGAGGCCCACGGCGGTCGCGCCTTCGCCGACAATCTGGCCGGTGGCGGCGCCCGCATCGGCGTCGTCCTGCCCGTCTCGCCACCGCCGCCGGAAGATCGCCCGATGCCCGAGCCCGTGCCCGCATGAACCTCTCGACCCCAGGACCAGGATCGGGGCACGTCCTCGTGCCGCAGCGCCCCCGGCTGGGTCGATCAGGCGCCGTCGTCAGCCCTCACGGCCTGGCCAGCGAGGCCGGGCTCGGCATCCTGCGTGCCGGCGGCAATGCCGTCGACGCGGCCATCGCCACGAACGCGGCCCTCGCCGTGGTGGCCGCATCCCACTGTGGCCTGGGCGGCGACGCCTTCTGGCTCATCTGGGATGGCGACGCGCTCCAAGGACTCAACGGGAGCGGTCGCGCGGGTGCCACCGCGACCCTGGATGCGGCGCGAGCGGCCAATGGCGACCGCCTCCCCCTCCGGGGACCGTGGTCGGTGACCGTACCAGGCGCCATCCGCTCATGGGGCGATGCGCATGACCGCTTCGGGAGACTGCCGTGGCCCGATCTGCTGGCGCCCTCCATCGAGCTGGCCGAGGGCTTCCCGGCGTCGTGGAGCTGGCAGGCGGCCGTCGAGCGCTCGGCACCGATCTTCGGGCCCGACTCCGACTGGGCCCGGGCATTCCGTCCCCACGGCCGACCCTGGCGCCTGGGCGAGACCGTCGTCATCCCCGGGCTCTCGACCACCCTTCGCCGCATCGCTGATGAGGGGCCTGGCTGCGCATACGAAGGCCCTCTCGCGACCCGCGCCGCCACCTTCCTCGCCTCGCGCGGCACACCGATCGACGCCCGGGACCTGGCCGACCACGCGTCGACCTGGACGACGCCCATCCGCGCCTCGTACCGGAGCGTAGAGGCGACGAGCCATGCGCCCAACAGCTGCGGCCCGATCGCGCTCGAGCTGCTCAACGTGCTGGGCCGCTTCGAGCCGCCGGCCGCGGACGCCTTCGACGGCCATGGTGTCGCCGACGCAGCCTGGGTGCACCTCGGGCTGGAGGCCGCTCGGGCCACGCTCGCCGATCGCGATCGCTGGCTGACGGATCCCGAGGCGATGGCGTCGGGCGCGCTCGAGGCTCTCCTCTCCCCGGAGCGAGCGGCGGCCATCGCCGCGGCCATCGACCCGGATCGCACGCGGGCCCCGGCCTCGCTCGGGGCGCCAGCGGGTGGTGGCACCGTCTACCTCGCGACCGCAGATCGCTGGGGCGGCGTGGTCAGCCTGATCGAATCCAACTCCTACGGCTTCGGCTCGGGGCTGGTCGACCCAGAGACCGGCATCGCCTACCAGAACCGCGGCGCCTCGTTCAGCCTCGATCCAGGGCACGTCAACGTCCTGGCGCCGCGCAAACGGTCGATGCACACGCTCAGCCCGGGCATGCTCTTCCGTGCCGGCAAGCCATGGGTCGTCCATGGTTCGATGGGCGGCGAGATCCAGCCACAGGTCTTCGCTCAGGTCGTATCGGCGCTGGTGGACGGCAGAGTGGACGTGGCCATGGCCGTGGCGGCGCCACGCTGGGCGGCGGACATGGCCGAGCACCACGGCCCGCCGAGCCTGACCGTGGTCGAGTCGCGCTATCACCGATCGGTCGTCGATGCGCTTCGCGCACGAGGTCACGATGTGCTCCAGCGGGGCGAGTACGACCCAGGCATGGG
>JBEVDC010000085.1:0-3957 GCA_040514195.1 Candidatus Limnocylindrales bacterium
CTTGTTGAAGCGATGGATCTCGTCGAGGAAGAGGACCGTCGGCGCGCCGCCCCGGTCGAGCCACTCGCGGGCGCCGGCGATGGTGGCGCGCACGTCCGCGACTCCGCTCATGACCGCACTGAGGGTGACGTAGCGCGCGCCGACCGCCTCGGCCAGGAGTCTGGCCAGGGTCGTCTTACCAGACCCGGGCGGCCCCCAGAAGACCATCGAGCCGAGGCGTCCGTGCTCGACCATGCGACGCAGCGGGCCACGCTCACCGACGAGCGCGACTTGCCCCACGAACTCCGATAGGTCGCGCGGCCGGACGCGCGCGGCCAGCGGGGCATGATCGTCGAGGGCGGCCGGCGGCAGCGACAGCCCGATGGTGGTGGCAGGGTCGGGGCGTCGTCCAGGCACGAGCGGAGTCTAGGGCCGGAGCCGGCGGGACCGCATGCCGGGCCTTCGCGCATTCTCGGGGTACCATCGCGCCAACGCCACCGCCCACCGGCCGACACCATCAGCCGAGACTCGGAGACCCGACCCTTGAGCCCCGTGCCGACCCGCTTGCATGTCCCCGGCCCGACCCCGCTGCCCGACAGCGTCCGCGAGGCTGGCGGGCGGCAGATGATCAACCATCGAGGCGCCGAGTTCCGCGCCCTCCTAGGCCGCATCACGAGCGGCCTCCAGCGCGCGATGCGCACCGAGCACGATGTCTGCATCCTGACCGCTTCGGGCACGGGCGGCCTGGAGTCGGGCATCGTCAACCATTGCTCACCGGGCGATCCGATCCTGGCCGTCAGCACGGGCGCCTTCGGCGATCGCTTCGCCAGCATCGCCACGCGCTATGGCGCCGACGTGACGCGCGTCGAGACGGAGTGGGGCTCGGCGGCCGAACCTGAGGTGGTCCGGGCCGCCCTCGAGGCGATGCTCGCAAGAGGGCGCCCTCCGGCGGCGATCCTGCTCACCCACAACGAGACCTCCACCGGCGTGACCAACCCGATCGAGACACTGGCCCGGCTGGCACGTGCCGCCGTGCCGGACATCCTCATCCTGGTCGATGGCATCAGCGGGGTCGGCGCGTTGCCCTTCGAGACCGACGCATGGGATATCGACATCCTGGTGACGGGTTCCCAAAAGGCCTGGATGGTGCCGCCGGGCCTGGCCATGGTGGCCGTCTCGCCAAGAGCATGGTCGGCTGCCGAGCGTGCCACGATGCCGCGTTTCTACCTCGACCTGCGTGCCCATCGCGAGAGCTCGCTCAAGGGCGAGACGCCCTGGACGCCTGCGGTCGGCCTCTGCTTCGGCCTCGACGTCGCGCTGGCCGAACTGGAGGCGGAGGGCTGGGATGCCGTCCACGCCCGTCATATGGCCTGCGGTGCCGCGGCTCGAGCGGGCTTCAGGGCCCTCGGCTTCGACCTTCTGGCCGATGCGGCCCACGCCTCGAACACCGTGACCGCGGCCTGGCTGCCCGACGGCGTCGAATGGTCGACCCTGAACCGCGCGCTCAAGGCCCGCGGCCTTGTCCTGGCAGGCGGCCAGGGCAAGCTGAGCGGCAAGATCCTGCGCATGGGCCATCTCGGCTCGGTGACCGTCGAGGACGTCCTGTCGGCGATCTCGATCGTCGAGGCCGTGCGCATCGATCTCGGGTTGCCCGTCGCCGAGCCAGGCGAGGCGTTGGCGGTGGCCTCGCGTGCCGCCGTCGACGCTGGCGCGCCCGTCCGGGCATGAGGATCCTGGTCGCCGAGCCACTGGCCGAGGAAGGCCTGGTGCTCCTCCGCGCCGAGCACGAGGTCGACGTCCGGACCGGGCTGGACCGCGACGCGTTCCTGGCCGCGTTGCCCGAGTACGACGCGCTCCTCGTCCGTAGCCAGGTCCAGGTCGACGCCGAAGCCATCGGCGCCGCTCGCCGACTGGTCGTCATCGGCCGAGCCGGGGTCGGCGTCGACAACGTCGACCTCGAGGCGGCCACCAAGGCCGGCGTCACGGTCGTCAATGCACCGACCGGCAACACCATCGCCGCCGCCGAACATACGCTGGCCCTGATGTACGCCGTCGCACGGCGCATCGCCCTTGCGGACGCCTCGATGCGTCGCGGCGAGTGGAAGCGAAGCGAGTTCACCGGGGTCGAGCTGCGTGGCCGGACGCTGGGCATCGTGGGCCTGGGCAAGATCGGCATGGCCATCGCCGACCGGGCGCGGGCGATGGAGATGGAGGTCATCGGCCACGACCCGTTCGTCACGCCGGAGGCCGCCGCCAACCACGGCGTCGCGCTCGTCGACCTGGCCGAGGTCGTCCGCCGCGCGGACGTCCTCACCCTCCACGTCCCCTTCACACGCTCGACGCGCAACCTGCTCGATGCACGGGCCATCGCGACGATGCGCCCGGGCGCCATGGTCATCAACGTCGCTCGTGGCGGGGTCGTTGACGAAGCGGCGCTCGCCGACGCGCTCCGGTCGGGGCATCTCGGCGGTGCCGGCATCGACGTCTTCGCCGACGAGCCGCCGACCGGCTCGCCACTCCTCGACGCACCGAACACGGTGCTTACCCCGCACCTGGGGGCCTCGACCAGCGAGGCACAGGTCCGCGTAGCGGAGGAGGCTGCCCAACAGGTCAGCGACGTGCTCGCCGGTCGACCGGCGCGCTACGCTGTCAATGCGCCGCTGCTGACGCCCGAAACGGCCGATGCGTTGGCGCCTTACCTGCCGTTGGCTCAGACGCTCGGCCAGCTCTACGCGCAGTTCGCTCGCGGCATCGGCTCCCTGACCCTGGAGGTCGCCGGCGAGCTGTCGGGTTACGACGCCGCGCCGCTTGCCGCAGCCGCCCTGCGTGGCATCCTGGAGATCGCGACCGCCGAGCGCGTCACGCAGGTCAACGCGGTGCAACTGGCGAGGGCCAGGGGCATCAGATTGGTCGAACGCCGGACCGCCGACGCCGGTCGGCACGCCTCGCTCATCACCCTCGAGGGGGCCGTGACGGTCGGCGGCACGGTCGCCGCCGGGGGGGAGGCGCGCCTCGTCCGCCTGGGCGACTTCTGGCTCGACATGACGCCCAGCCGCTGGATGCTCATCACCCGCCACCACGATCGACCCGGGACGATCGGCCGCATCGGCCTGATGCTGGGCGACGCCGACGTCAACATCAGCGAGATGCACCTCGCGCGGAGTGCCCCGCGCGAGGATGCCTTCATGATCCTGGCCGTCGATGAGGCCATCCCCGACGAGGTCGCAGATCGGATCCGGAGCCTCGAGGCGGTCGTCGACCTGTGGGTCGTGCACCTGACGTGAGCCATCGTCCGAGCGTCCCTCCACCCGACCCGGCATCCGAGCCCCTCCGCGTAGCCCCCATGCCCCTCCGCTCGCCCCCGGAGCCGTTCCCCCTGCCAAGCGACCTCGAGGCGAGCCTGGTCATCTGTCGGCACGGCGAATCCACGTGGATCACCGAAGGCCGCTTCCAGGGTGCCGCCGACCCACCCCTCTCGCCACTCGGCGAACTCCAGGCCGCCTACCTGGCCAGGCGCCTTGCGGACCCCACCCGGCCGCCCGCGCTGCCGATCCCGACCGGCTCCCCGGTCGCCGTCTGGCACTCCCCCCTCGCCCGCACGACAGCCACCGCTGTGGCCATCGGCGCGGCCCTTGCTACCCCGCTGCTGGCGGATCCGGACCTGCGCGAGATCGCCCAGGGCGACTGGGAGGGCCGGTTCGTGGCCGAGATCCTGGCGTCGGATGGGGAGCGCCTCCGGACGTGGCGGCGTGCTCCCGTCGGCAACGAGGCGCCCGGCGGCGAGTCCCTGGCCGAGGTGGACGTGCGAGCACGACAGGCGCTGGCGCGCATCGTGGCGACGCTGACCGATGCCAGCCGAGCGATGGTCGCACCAGACCCTGACCGGGCGCCGGTCATCGGCTACGACGGTCCGCCCGACGAGCGTGCCTGGGGCATCGTCATCGGGCACGACGGTCTCATGCGCATCGCCATGCTGGC
>JBEVDC010000138.1:0-23106 GCA_040514195.1 Candidatus Limnocylindrales bacterium
TGCTGCGCCCCAGCACCGGCCACACGTGCCTCGGGGAAGCCGTTCAAGAGCGCATCGACCCCGGCCTCAGAGGGCAGCGGCGTTGTCGGCTCGGGGCTCGGGACGGCAACGGACCTGAGCCCAGGATTCCAGGGTCCCGATCGACCGTAGTCGAACTCCTGAACTTGTGTTCCGTCCCAGCGCGCGATCTCAAGCCCCGCGTGGTTGTAAGAGATGAGCGAGCCGTCTGGCGACCAATGTGGATCCGCTCCTTCGAACCCTCCTGAGGACACCTCGATGAGCCCCGATCCGTCGATGCCGACGACGAAGACCCCCTGGGTGTTAGCGAATACGAGGTGTTGGCCGTCCGGAGACCAATCGAGGCCGAAGTCCCGGATGTGGCCCGCTCCCATGTTCTTGGAGTCCTCCACCACGACGCGCACGCCGGTACCATCGCTGTTCATCACTCGAACGCTGTGGCCCCCGTCCCCGTGTCCCCAGTCGATGTAGGCGATTTGGGTCCCATCGGGCGAGAACGTCCACAACGGCGGGTCACCGGCAAGCAGGAGCTCGGGCGTCCCACCCTCCGCATCGATGACGTAGATGTTGTCACCATCGCCGTAGACCACCTGGGAGCCATCAGGGGTGAAGTCAGCTTCGCTCCGGTCCCCGGCTTGGGCGAGGCGTGTCTCGGTTCCGTCCGCGTTCAGAACGAACACGTCGCTGAGATTGCGCAGAAAGAGCAGCTTCGAACCGTCGGGAGACCACGCTTTGGGGGTCCCGTCTTTCGAGCTGAGCTGCACCTGACCGTCGGGATCGCCGGGTCGAGTGGGGTCCACGGCCCAGATCCCACCGCCCCGGCGGAACGCGATCCAACCACCGACGTCGGCGAAGATACCGTCCGGTCGGCCGGGCCCCTCCGCGTTGTCCGATCGACTCAGGAGAAACCCGAACGTCAGGGCGGCAGCGATCAAGACGACGGCGGCACCAGCGAGCACAGGAACGATTCGGGGTAGATAAAGCCTCCCGAGGCTTGCGCGCCAGGCGACCTGCTGCCGGCTCCGTCGCGTCCGCTCGAAGGTGGCGTTCAGCACCCGCTCGGGTAGCCGTGCGGGAGCCGTCTCCTCCAACCATCCGCTGATCGTGTCGTCAAACCGCTCGTCTGTCGTCATCACGCAGTCCTGTTCTGAGCGTCCGCTGGCTGCCGCGCGTCGGCTTCGAGCGCCGCACGCATCGCCTCGATCGCGTAGTGCAGTCGTGATCGCGCGGTCCCGTCGGGGATGCCGAGGATCTGCCCGATCTCGGCTGCCGAAAAGCCGCTGTAGTAGTGGAGGACGACCACCGCCCGCTGCTCGGGCTTCAGTCGGTCGAAGCCCCGCTCGAGCTGTTCCCGATCGGCGACCGAGCCGGTGTCGTCGCCGATCGATGCGTCGAGCGGGAGTGGTCGGACCTGCTGTGTCCAGCGCCGCAGCGCGCGGCCCTGGTCGGCACAGGCGTTGACCACCAGGCGGTACAGCCAGGCGTCGAAGCGATCCGGATCGCGCAGCGAGGGCAGCTGCTGCCACGCGCGAACGAGCGATTCCTGCACCGCGTCCTCCGCCAGGTCCGCCGACCGAAGGATGAGGCGAGCGACCGCGTAGAGCCGATCACCCGCGGAGGTCGCGAGGACTTCGAACGCCTCGTGATCGCCGCGCCGCGCCGCCTCGACGAGATCGCGCCTCATGCCCTCTCCATCTCCGCCACGAGCCGGTCCGGCCCGTGCTGTTCGTTATGACGGATGGTGCAGGCCCAGATACTCAAATATCGGAGCGTCGGCTTTCGGCGGCCAAGGCGCTCAGCTCAAGGAAGGAGATGTCGATCATGGCCAGACGCCGGGTGACGTCCAGCCTGGCTGTCCGTTGCGATCGATCACGATCCCGATGGGCAGCACGCCGACGTGGCTCCCGACGTCGACCGGCCCGATGAGCTCGCCACCGTTGGCGTAGATCGCCCAGTCGTCGGTGGGCGGCACCAAGAAGGTCACCCGATGTTTGCCTGGCGGCACCGACACAGGCTGCGCGACACCGATCCAGTGCGCCGGACCGACCTGCTGACCGGTTCCGCCGCCGGTGCCGACGAGGCCCATCGGGGCGACCTCGACTGGGACCGGCACGAGGCTGTCGTTGGTAACGGTGATGATCAGCTGCCGCGACCCGACCGGCATCTGCGCGCCAGACATCTGCGCCCCCGGCAGGCACGCGGCGACGCCGATCGCGAGCAGCGCCAGAGCACACATGGTCGAGGTCGGCGCCCAGGTGGACCGGCGTGACACGAGCGGAGGCGGCGACATGCGCTGGATGCTACCGCGCGTCGACCCGCGCATCTCTGCTGGCTCGCGAGCCTAGAGGTAACCCAGATCCTCGAGGCGCTTCTTGACGACGTCCATGTCGTGCGTCTCGTCGCCCGCCAGGTCGCGCAGGACATAGAGCACGAACTCGGTCACGGAGCGGAATCCGGTGCCCTCGATGACCACCTGAAGACGTTCATACAGCGGGCGCGGGATCTTCAGGGTCACTGTCTCGACCTTTGTCATCGAAGTCAGTCTAGCCTGCCGGGCTGCGCTTGACCACTCCTGTGGGAGTGTAATATGGTCCCCGCTGACCCAGCACTCCCAGGAGAGTGTCGACGCAGCCAGGAGGCACGATCACGTGCGACCGCCCGCTCGGCCCCACGCCGCCGTCACCGCCATCATCCTCCTCGCCCTCGGCGCAGTGGCGTGTTCACCCGGCGGCGTTGGCGGCTCGCCGGACTCGACGGATCCAGCCAGTGGCTCAGCCGGCGCCTCCGAGCCGGTCGAGCTGCGCCTCGGCTACTTCCCCAACCTGACCCACGCGACGGCGCTGGCGGGCATCAAGGAGGGCTTCTTCGAAGCGGCGCTGCCGGACAACGTGACGCTCACCACGACGCCCTTCAACGCCGGTCCCGAGGCGATCGAGGCGATCTTCTCCGGCGGACTCGACGCATCCTTCATCGGTCCTAACCCGGCCATCAACGCCTTCTCCAGGTCCAAGGGCGAGGCGATCCGCATCGTCTCAGGTGCAACGTCGGGCGGTGCGTACCTCGTAGTCAAGCCGGAGATCACCTCGGCTGCCCAGCTGAAGGGCAAGACGCTGGCCACGCCGCAGCTCGGGAACACCCAAGACGTCGCCCTCCGAGCCTGGCTCAACGAGCAGGGCCTGGCCACCGACGTCAATGAGGGCGGCGACGTTTCGATCGTGCCTCAGGCCAACGCGCAGACGCTCGACACGTTCAAGGCTGGCGACATCGACGGCGCCTGGGTGCCGGAGCCATGGGCGACGCGGCTGGTCCAGGAGGCGGGCGGCAAGGTCCTCGTCGACGAGCGTGATCTCTGGCCTGACGGCGAGTACGTGACCACCCATCTCATCGTCACGACCGAGTTCCTCTCGGCGCATCCAGACGTCGTCAAGGCCCTCCTGACCGGAGTCGTGGAGGCCAACGACTTCGTCAATGCCGACCCGACGGCGGCGCAGGCGGTGGTCAATGAAGGCATCAAGGACGTGACCGAGAAGGCCCTTCCGGAGCCGGTCCTCGCGGCGGCTTGGCCGAACCTGACCTTCACCGTCGATCCCATCGCGTCGTCCTTGACGACCTCCGCCGCGGCCGCGACCGAGCTCGGGCTGCTCGAGGCGACCGACCTGGATGGCATCTACGACCTGACGCTCCTCAACGAGGTGCTCAAGGCGGCGGGCAAGCCGGAGATCCCGCAGCCGTGATCCCGCTCGGGACCAGCGACCGGAGACTGCGTCCCGAAGTCGATATGCTTGGGGACGTGGAGTCCGCTGTCGAGCCAGACCTCCTGAGCCAGGCGCCGGCCGACCCCGCGAAGTCTCCCGCTGGGCCCGACGCCCCGATGCCGGATCGGCGCACGGCGGAGCCGGCCATCGAGATCGCCGGCGTCACCAAGCACTATGGTCCGGCGGGCAACAGCGTCTTCGCGCTCGACCGCATCTCGCTGACCGTCGAGCGCGGCGAGTTCCTGTGCATGGTCGGAGCATCAGGCTGCGGCAAGACGACGCTGCTCAACCTGATCGCCGGTCTCGATCGCCCTGGGACCGGCACCATCACGCTCGATGTCGGGCGTCCCGCCTTCATGTTCCAGGAGTCGGCGCTCTTCCCGTGGCTCACGGCATCCGAGAACATCGAGCTGCCGCTCAGATTCCACGGCGTGCCAAGGGGAGAGCGGCGCGACGAGGTCGAGGCTCTTCTCGACCTGGTCCACCTCGTTGGTTTCGGCGACAAGCGGCCACACGAGCTGTCAGGTGGCATGCGGCAGCGCGTCGCCCTGGCCCGGGCGCTCGCCCAGCGTGCCGAGGTCGTGCTCATGGACGAGCCATTCGGGTCCCTCGACGCGATGACGCGGGACTTGCTGCACGACGAGCTGGAACGACTCTGGCGGGAGCGAGGACTGACCATCGTCTTCGTGACCCACGATGTGCGCGAGGCCGTGCGCCTGGGCGATCGCATCGTCCTTCTCACGAGTCGACCCGGTCGAGTGGCTGATACGTTCGCCGTCGACCTCGAGCGGCCGCGACAGGTCGGCGACCCCGAGGTCGGCGAGGTGGCTGGTCGGGTCCTGGAGCGGCTACGCCAGGAGGTCCGTCGCCATGCGACCGATCGATAGGCTTCGCTCGGCGGCAAGCAGCCGCCGCCGCAGCTCTGGTGATGGGGCGGACGGTCCCGGCGGCCGCGTCGATCACGACACGGAGCTTGCCGGCCTCGACGCGCTCGATCGACCGCTCGCGGCGCACCCGGGGCTGGCACGGCGGACGTGGCAGGGGCTGTGGCCGAAGCTGGCGGCGGTCGGCATCGCCGTCCTGGCCTGGCAGCTGGTCGTCTGGTCGGGCTGGAAACCGGAATATGCGCTGCCTGGCCCGGGGGCGGTCTTCGGGACCCTCGTCGAGGAGGTCAATGAGGCGGGTCTCCAGGAGGCCATCCTTATCACCCTCCGTCGCGGGATCATCGGCTTCGTCCTGGCGGTCGTGATCGGGATCTTGCTGGCCCTCGCCGTCGTGCGCTTCAAGCCCCTGCGCACGGCCATCGGCGCCCTCATCTCCGGCATCCAGACCATGCCCTCGATCGCCTGGTTCCCGCTCGCCATCCTCCTCTTCCAGCTGACCGAGCAGGCGATCCTCTTCGTGGTCATCCTGGGTGCCGCACCGTCGATCGCCAATGGCCTCATCTCGGGTGTCGATCAGATCCCGCGGGTGCTGCTGCGAGCCGCCAACGTCATGGGCGCGCGTGGCATCGACTTCTATCGGCACGTCCTGTTGCCGGCCGCATTGCCCGCCTTCGTGGGCGGGCTGAAGCAGGGCTGGGCCTTCGCCTGGCGGAGCCTGATGGCCGGCGAGCTGCTGGTCATCATCGCCGGTCAACCGTCGATCGGCACCAAGCTCGCCTTCTCGCGGGAGCTGTCCGACGCCGAGGGCCTGTTGGCGACGATGGTCGTCATCCTCGTCATCGGCATCGTCATCGACTCGGTCTTCTTCGGCACCGTCGAGCGCTCCGTGCGCCGCCGCTGGGGCCTGGTCGAGGAGGCCGCGTAGGACCTCGCGACAGCGCATGCGATAATCCGGCACGCGCGAGGGCGGGTGCGGTCGACTCGAACGGGCGACGACCCCGGGGCCAGCGACCATCGCCGGTCGCGCAGCGAGACCTGAGGACACACGAGAGCATGAGCGTCGAGACATCGACCTGGGCCACCAAGAAGGGCCTTGCCCAGATGCTGAAGGGCGGCGTCATCATGGACGTCGTCACGGCCGAACAGGCCAAGATCGCCGAGGACGCCGGAGCCGTGGCGGTCATGGCGCTGGAGCGCGTGCCCGCTGACATCCGCGCGTCGGGCGGCGTCGCGCGTATGAGCGACCCGGCCCTTATCGAGGGCATCATGGCTGCGGTGACCATCCCGGTCATGGCCAAGGCCCGCATCGGTCATTTCGTCGAGGCGCAGGTGCTCGAAGCGCTGGGCGTCGATTACATCGACGAGTCGGAGGTCCTGACCCCGGCCGACGAAACGAACCACATCGACAAGCACGCCTTCAAGGTGCCATTCGTGTGCGGCTGCCGGAACCTCGGCGAGGCGCTGCGTCGGATCAACGAGGGTGCCGCCATGATCCGCACCAAGGGAGAGGCGGGCACCGGCAACATCGTCGAGGCCGTTCGCCAGCTGCGCGACGTCCTGGCCCACATCCGCCGACTCCAGTCGATGCGCGAGGACGAACTCTTCGTGGCGGCCAAGGATCTGCAGGCCCCATTCGAGCTGGTCAGGGACGTAGCCGCGGCAGGGCGCTTGCCGGTCGTGAACTTCGTGGCCGGCGGTATCTCCACCCCGTCCGACGCGGCGCTCGTGATGCAGCTCGGCGCCGAGGGCGTCTTCGTTGGCTCGGGCATCTTCAAGAGCGATGATCCGGCTCGCATGGCCAACGCCATCGTCCAAGCCACCACCCACTTCGACGATCCCAAGATCATCGCCGAGGTCTCCAAGAGCCTCGGAGCTCCCATGCGGGGCATCGAGATCGGAGACATCCCGGAGGGCGAGCGGCTGGCGGTCCGCGGCTGGTAGGCGGGCCGGTCGAGCTGGCCGGGATGACCGGGGGCCGAGCGATGCCCCACCCGGAGTTACGTCCATGACCCGCGCCACGCGCATCGGCGTGCTCGCCGTCCAGGGCGCCTTCGGAGAGCACCTGGCCGTCCTGCGCCAGATCGGCGCCGAGGGCGTCGAGGTGCGCCTGCCGGTCGACCTCGAGGGCATCGCCGGCCTCATCCTGCCGGGCGGCGAGAGCACAGCACAGCGCAAGCTCATCGACCGCTGGGGCCTGCGGCAGCCGATCCTGGATCTGGCCGATGCCGGAGCGCCGATCTTCGGGACCTGCGCCGGCATGATCCTGCTTTCGAGCCAGATCGTGGACGGTGACGAGCCGGTCTTCCCGTTGCTGGACGTCGAGGTCAAGCGCAACGCCTTCGGCCGACAGCTCGACTCCTTCGAGGGCCCGGTGGCGGTGCCGGTCCTCGGCGACACGCCCGTCCACGGCGTCTTCATCCGGGCACCGATCGTCGAGCGAGTCGGGCCCGATGTCGATGTCCTGGCGCGCCTGGACGACGGGCGCATCGTGGCGGTCCGGCAACGCAACGTGATGGCTACGGCCTTCCACCCCGAGCTGGCTGGTGAGACACGCTTCCACCGCCTCGTGGCCGCCATGGCCGACGAGTTCGATGACCCAGGCGAGGGTGCCGGACGCCGACGGCACCCGACGCGGCGGGCCGCCCGATGAACGGTCGATCGCCTCAGGGTGGGCGAGCCGGCCGGGCCCGCGCCGCCCGCCTGACCGACCTCGCCGCGCTGGGCGACCTCTCCCGCCTGTCACAGGGCGAGGCGCACGAGGACGGCTCCATCCAGTCGCTCGGTCTGCCGCTCTCGGGCAGCTCGGTCAGCGTCTTCAGCCTTTTCCGCATGCCACTCGGCGCCTTCCTGCCACACGACCAGCTCTATGTCTTCGAGGAAGACCGGCACCTGGCCGGCCTGCTCCGGGTCGAGCGCGACAGCCATCGCGACGAGTGGACGATCGTGGAGCTCGACGCCATCGGCCAGGGCGAAGCTGGCGACATCCGGTATCGGCTCGTGCAGCACCTCCTGCGCGATGGCTCGAAGCGCGGCGCCACGCGCTTCCACGTCGCGTGCGCCGACGTCGGAGGCAACGTCGAGCTGTTCATGCAGCACGGCTTCGCTCGCTACGGCGAGGAATGGCTGTACATGCGCCCGTTGGAGACGGGCCTCCCGGCGGCGATGTCCGACGCCGAGGCGGCCGAGCTCGGTATCCGGGCCACGCAGCCGCTCGACGCGTTGCGTCTCAGCCAGCTCTACGCGGCAGCGACGCCGACACCGGTCGCGCGCCTCGAGGCCTATCGCCTCCCGGACTGGGAGCGCCAGGGGTCGCAGTGGCGGATCCCGCGCAGCAGCCTGACGCCCATCCTGCGCTTCGCCGATGTCAGCGCCTTCGTCCAGGAGGATCCGTCGGGGGGTGCTGGACCTGATACGCCGTTCGGTGCCTTCGTGCAGGTCGGTGTCTCGAAGGAAGCGCAGCCGCACTACCTGCGGATCGTCGCCAGGCCGGACTTCGACACGACCGACCTCATCCGCTTCGGCCTGGGCCAGATCGGCGAGCAGGCCGCGGCTCATCGCAGCGGAGGGCGGGGACACGGTCACGATCACGGCGTCGTCTCGCCCGTGCGAACCTACGAGGCGCCGATCGACGGGCGACTGGAGGACGCCGGCTTCGATCGCATCGCCACCGTCACGCTCTTGATGAAGGAGACCCTGGTCCGCGTCGCAGAACCGGCCATGGTGCCGGCTGTCCGATGAAACAGCCCCACGAGCCGATGAACGAGCCGTCGATGCCTGCAGAAGGAGCCGCCGTGCCCAGCGCCGAGCCCGTGCCCAGCCGCGAGCGCAAGTCCAGCCTGGAGCCCAGAGAGACGACCGACGACCTCCATGCCCTGCTGGCTGCCCTGCCGCCCGAGATCGTGGCCGTCCTCGAGGCCCTGCCACCCGAGCGCGACCTGATCGAGGTCGTCATGGATCTCGGCCGACCCCCGGAGGCTCGCTTCGGGGGCGGCGGCGAGGCGGTGCTCCTCGAGCGTGAGATCGTCGAGGCCGACATCCAATCGGTCGTCGACCACATCGGCACCTTCGGCGACGACAACCGCGCCGGCATCGAGCGGACCCTCCATCGCATCAGCGCCATCCGCAATCGCAGCGGCAAGATCGTGGGCCTTACCTGCCGCATCGGTCGCGCGGTCTTCGGGACCATCGAGATCATCGACGACTTCGTGGAGAGCGGTAAGTCGATCCTCATCATGGGCCGGCCGGGCATCGGCAAGACGACCATGCTCCGCGAGGCCGCGCGCGTGCTGGCCGATGACCTCGACAAGCGGGTCGTCGTCGTGGACACCTCGAACGAGATCGCCGGCGACGGCGACATCCCGCATCCGGGCATCGGCCGGGCGAGGCGGATGCAGGTGCCGACGCCTGCCCTCCAGCACCACGTGATGATCGAGGCCGTCGAAAACCACATGCCGGAGGTCATCGTCATCGACGAGATCGGGACGGAGCTCGAGGCTGCTGCCGCCAGGACGATCGCCGAGCGAGGTGTCCAGCTCATCGGCACGGCGCACGGCAACAACCTCGACAACCTGATGCTCAATCCGACCCTCTCGGACCTCATCGGTGGCATCCAGAGCGTGACCCTGGGCGACGATGAGGCACGTCGTCGGCGGACGCAGAAGAGCGTCCTCGAGCGCAAGGCGCCACCGACGTTCGACGTCATCATCGAGATCCAGGATCGCGACCGGGTGACCGTCCACGCCGACGTGGCCGAGACCATCGACGCGTTGCTGCGCGGCGACGCGGTGGCACCCGAGCTGCGCTGGCGCGACGAGGCCGGCGTCCATCGCACCCAGCCACGTCCCAAGCCGTCGGCCAACGCCGCCCTCGGTCCGACCGAGCGCTTCAGCGGGCTCGTCGGGGCAGGCCTCGGCTGGCGCGTTGAGTCCGGCTGGCGCCCGGATGCCCGCGAGGGCACGTACCGCGGCGAGCGCGGCGGCCGGACGGCCCCCTTCCGCGCAGGCAGCGCCGGCGGCTGGCGAGCGCCGCGAGGTCGAACGTCCTCGGGCCAGGGCGGGACTGCCGGACCCAGGCGGGGCGGGTCGTCCGCGCCCGATAGCCGCGATACGGAGCCTGGCGCCGCCCATCCAAGTGAGTCATACGCGGGCGCGTATGACCCCTCCCTCCTTGCCGATGCGCCGTTCATGACCGGCGGGATCGCCGATCGGGGGCCGCTCGAGCGCGGCTCGGTACCACTGCCGGAGCCACGGGCTCGTGACGCGCGCGAGTTGGAACGCCATCGCGAATGGCGGGATTCCGCGCGTCAGGCGATCCGGGCTCTCGATGCCGAGGCAGGGCCCGACGCAAAGGCACAGGAGGTCGAGGACGACGACCTCGAGGACGACGATCTGGATGACGAGGCCTCGATGACCGCGGCCGCCGAGGCGAGCGACGGTCACGACATCGTTTACGACCCGCTCGGCGGCACCGCACCAGACGGATACGCCACGTCCTTGCCGACCATCAACGTGCTCGGCTTCGGCATCAGCCGCAAGCGCCTCGAGCAGGCCATCCGGGAGCTGCAGTTGCCGGTCGTCGTCGTGCGCGACCTGGAGGAGGCGGATGTGGTCATGACCCTCCGCAGTGCCTATCGGCAGAAACCGCCCGCGCTCCGTGAGGCCGAGGAGCTGGCCAAGCCGATCTACGTCCTCAAGTCGAACACGATCCTCCAGATGCAGGCCTGCCTGACATCGCTCTACTCGGTCGAGGTGGATCCGCGCGAGGCAGCACTGCGCGAGACGGAGGAGGCCATCGGCATGGTCATGCGGGCCGCCAAACCGGTCGAGCTGTCACCGCAGAACGCGTACATCCGGCGGCTCCAGCACCAGATGGCAGAACGTGCCAACCTCGTTTCGCGCTCCCGCGGCCGCGAACCGTACCGCCGTGTACGGCTCTATCCGGACCAGGTGCGCGTCTGGCGCTGAGCCACCGCTCGAGCTACCGCGACCGCGGACGGACCGCGACGACGGCTATCGGAACGCGATTCATCCGATCCCTGCCGCCCTGCGCATGAAGCCCTAGAGGTCGGGGTCATCGCGAGCCCGGCGCACGCAGCCCGCCGGCAGGTACCGCGCGTCTTGCCAGGCCGGCCAGACATCCGGAAAGGATGAGCCAGATCCATGCGCGTGACCGGCGCCCGACGATCGCACCGTGCCCGACGACACATCAGCGGCCTTGCGCTCGTGGTCGGGTGCCTCATCGCGTTGGCGGCGCCGGCCGTCGCGCTGGCACACCCGCTCGGGAATTTCACCATCAACCACTACTCCGGGCTGCGAGTCGCACCTGACCGGATCACGATCGACCAGGTCTTCGACCTGGCCGAGATCCCGGCGCTGCAGGCGCTCCAGCCGACGGGTGGCGACTTTGGGCCAGGCGGCGCCGACAGGTACGCCCGCAGCCGATGCACGGAGTTGTCGTCGGCGCTGGCGCTGACGGTCGACGGCGCTCGCCAGCACCTCGCGCTGATCGGGGCCGGCGCCACGCTGCCGGCGGGGCAGGGCGGCCTGAGCACCCTCCGCCTCGTCTGCACCTACGAGGCTGGGATCGAGATCGCCGGCTCGGGGCCGGTCGACGTGCGCTTCGTCGATGGCACGTTCGCCGAGCGCATCGGCTGGCGGGAGATGGTGGTCGAGGGCGATGGCGTGACCGTGAACGGCGGCGACGTGCCGGGAAGCGGCGTCTCCGCCCGCCTGACGCGATATCCAGGCGACCTCCTGTCGCAGCCGCTCGACCGCTCTTCGGTCGCCTTCGCCGTCACCGATGGTGGGCCGAGGCTACGGCCGCTGGTGGTCGCGGACGCCGCGACGATCCTGGCCACTGACGCCAAGCCGTCAGCCCGTGCCGCGTCGATGCTGCCCGAGCCAGACCGGACCGCCTCGGTGCCGGGGGGCGTGACGGACCTGCCGCCGCAGCTGACCGAGCTCCTGCGCGGCGACGCGATGACCCCGCCGCTGATCGCCCTCGGCCTGGTCGTCGCTATCGGCCTCGGCGCGATCCACGCGCTGACGCCCGGTCACGGCAAGACGATCATGGCCGCGTACCTGGTCGGTACCCGCGGTGACGCCGTGCAGGCGATCGGGCTCGGCGCAACGGTGGCCATCTCACACACCATCGGCGTGCTCGTCCTCGCCATGCTCGTCCTCGTAGCCTCGAGCATCCTGCCACCCGAGCGCCTCTTCCCGATCCTGAGCGGCATCTCGGCGATGCTCGTGACCGCCATCGGTGCCTGGCTCCTCTTCGATGCCATCCGCCGCATCCATGGGCAGCGCGTCCACGCGCACGCCCACGCCAACGACCATCCCCATCCGCACGACGACCACCATGGCGCTCACCTGGACGGACCGGACGTGCACGAGCACGGCGGCTTCCGCCACAGCCACGCACGACCGATGGAGGCTGGTCGGCCGATCCGTTGGCGAGGCATCGTGACCCTCGGCCTGGCGGGTGGGCTGATCCCCTCGACCTCGGCCATCCTGCTCCTGCTGGGAGCCGTCGCATCCGGGCGCCCGGTCCTCGGACTCGGTCTCGTGGTCGGCTTCGGCCTGGGCATGGCGGGTGTCCTTGGCGTCATCGGCCTGCTGCTGGTTCGCGCCCGGGGCGTGGCTGATCGCTTGCCCTCCGTGACCCGCGATGGGCGCCTCGCGATGGCGACGTCCATGGCAGCCGCGACCGTCGTCTTCGGCTTCGGACTCCTGCTCGTCGGCCAGTCGTTCGCTGCGCTTCCCCTGTAGCACGTCGCGTCGACTGATCGGCCTCATCGCTCGTCGTATGAGCGGCTTCCTTCGATGGCCGGCGGGTAGACTTCGCCGATGACCACGAACGACCCCGATCCACTCAAGACGACCGGGCGATTCGTGACCTTCGAGGGCCCCGACGGCGCCGGCAAGAGTGCCGTATCGACGGCCGTGGCGCAGGCGCTCGCCGCGCGCGGACGGACCCCGATCGTGGTGCGCGAGCCCGGCGGCACACCGCTGGGCGAGGCGATCCGAGACCTTCTCATGGACGCTCGGATGCAGCACTCCGGTCCAGCCGACGCCTTGCTCTTCAACGCCGCGCGTGCGCAACTGGTGACCACCATCATCCGGCCGGCACTGGCCCGCGGCGAGCTCGTGATCTGCGACCGGTATGCCGATTCGACGCTCGCCTACCAGGGCTACGGCAGCGGCGTGCCGCTCGATGACCTTCGCGCGATGGCGGCCGTCTCCACCGGAGGTCTCGTGCCCGATCGGACGATCCTCTTCGACGTCCCGGTGTCGGTCGGCCTCGAGCGCCGCCGCCATGGTCCAGACGACCAGCAGACACGCTTCGAGGACGACACCCGGCACGACCGTGCCTTCCACGAGCGGGTCCGGTCGGGATACCTGGCCATGGCCGCTGCGGACCCCGTGCGGTGGCGGGTCGTCGATGCCTCGCGACCCCTGGAGCGACTGGTGGGCGACGTCATGGACGCCCTGGCCGACCTGCCGGCGCCGGCCCGGAGTGAACCGGATGCCGCGCCGATGCGCACAGGTTGATGGAGCGGACCGCGGGGTCGACGCTCCCATCGGACGACGCCCCGGCGCCGACCGACGAACAGCTCATGGCCCGTGTCGCGGACCTCGACCCCTCCGCGATCGAAGCACTCTACGAGCGATACAGCAGCATGGCCTTCGGACTTGCAACGCGCATCACCAGGGACTCGGCGTTGGCCGAGGATGTCGTCCAGGATGCCTTCATCGGCGTCTGGCGCAGTGCATCGCGATATGCCGGATCGCGCGCCAGCGCGCGGACCTGGCTCCTATCCATCGTCCATCACCGAGCCATCGATGCCGTGCGGCGTCGCCGGCCGACCACCGAGCTGCCCGAGGCCGATGCCGCGTCGCCGAGCTCCCTGATCGTCGATGACGCCTGGCCGGAAGTGGCTGGCCGACTCGACCGGGTGGCCATCGCCGACGCCCTGGCGACGCTGCCCTCGGTGCAGCGCGAAGCGATCGAGCTGGCCTACTTCGGTGGCCTGACCCAGCTCGAGATCGCCGAGCGGACGGCCGCGCCGCTGGGCACGGTCAAGAGTCGCGTTCGGCTGGGTCTGCTCGCCCTTCGCGAGGCGCTCGTGGCCGCCGATCGCCTGGAGCGTGAGCGATGACCGAGCCGCGTCGCCTCGACTGCGCCGAGGTCGCCGACCTGGCGCCCCTCTTCGTCCTTGGGGCGCTGGCCGCCGACGAGAAGGCAGCCGTGCGTGCGCACCTTGCGACCTGTCCCGAGGCTCACGATGAGCTTGCCGCGTTCGGTGGCACGGCGGCCTACCTCGCCGAGCTGCCCGAGCCGGTCGAGCCACCCGCCGCGCTCAAGGGTCGGCTGATGGTCGCGGTGTCCGCGGAACTGGCGCAGCAGCAGAGCTTGCCGGCCGGGGCACCGGCTTCCGCCGCCCCCGCCGAGCTCGAGCCGCCCCCGGCGCGTGTTGCCGCCCCCCCGCTGCCAGGCTCCGCGACCCCGGTCTCCATCGACAGCGAGCGGGCGCGGCGAAGACCTCGTCCACTCCTGCGTGTCGCGTTCGCGGCCGCGGCCGTCCTGCTCATCGTTCTCCTGGGCGCGTCCAACCTCGTCCTGCGCGGCCAGATCGACGGTGCCGAGCAACAGGCGGCGCTGATGCGCGAGGCGATCGCCGCGGCCGGCCTGCCCGGCGCTCGCGTGGCCAGCGTCAGCGGCACGGACGTGCAGCCCGGCGCGTCCGGCTTCGCCGTGCTGCCGGCAGACGGGCCCGGCTATCTGGCGGTCGACGGGCTGAGCGTCCCGCCGGCGGGTCAAACGTACGAGGCGTGGACCATCGGCGCCGACGGTGTGCCGGTGCCGGCCGGTCTCGCCTCGCCTTCGAACGGGCTGCTGGTCATCAAGCTGCCACCCAGCTCGGCGACGGAGGTGGTCGCCCTGACGATCGAGCCGGTAGGCGGCTCCGAGACACCGACGATGCCTCTCCAGGCCGCTGGAGACGTGGGCGGCTAGGTCCTCTCGATGACGGTGCCGGGAGCGGTCGCCTTGGCACTATGGAGGGCCTCGTCGACGGCCGCCAGGAGCTCATCCGCGCTGGCGCCGTCCTCTGGAAAACGCACGACACCGGCCGAGAGCGTCAGCTGGGGGCCGCCATCGATCGGGTCGAGGCCAGCCACGGCCCGGACCACGCGCTGGGCGACGGTCGAACCCGCCGAGCCGGGCGCGAGCACGATGAATTCGTCGCCACCGTAGCGAGCGACCGTGTCCACCAGGCGGACCGAGTCGGCCAGCGTGGCCGCCACGCGTCGCAGGACATCGTCGCCGACGTCCGCGCCGTGGCGTGCGGAGATGGTGGCGAGGCCGTCGATATCGAACAGCACGAGGCTGAGCGGGGTGGACTGGCGCCCGGCTCGCGCGAGCTCGAGGTCGAGCATGCGGTCGAAGGTCCGCCGGTTCGCGAGGCCCGTCAGGGGGTCAGTGTGGGCGAGTCGGTCGTACCAGTCGGAGCGCTCGACGAGCGCTTGTTCGAGTCGAGCGGCTCGCACCGCGGCCGCGGCCAGGTCGCCGATGGCGTCGAGGCCGCCGATGAGGTCCGCCGCCTCTGCGGCGTCGATGGGCTCGTTCGGCAGCCCGACCACGAGCAGGCCCTGGACCTCCTGGGCGCCGGTCCCATCCTGGGTCACGAGGGGCACCAGGCCCATGGCCGAGATGTCGTCGCCAGCGGCTGCCAGTGCCACCCGCATGTCGGCCGTCACGGGCACGATCTCACTGCGACGGGCGAGGACCGCGGCTGCGACCGGGTCGCCGGCATCGGAGGCGGCCGTGACCGAGAGCGGCGGAACGGGCTCGACGGCCAGGTCGCCGATGCCGGCGCTGCCGCCGGCGAGCAAGACGCCGTGCTCGCCATCGAGGAGGTAGATGAGGCAGCTCGCACCGTTCGTGACCGCGCAGGCCGCGGCCGCCAGGCCGTCGAGCTGCTCGTCGAGCGTGCCGGCGCGGGCGAGGAGCCGCGCGCCAGAGGCCAAGGCCGCGAGGCGTCCGTCAGGCTGGATGGTCACGATCGAAGGGTCCCTCCGTGGCAGGCGACGACCGGGTGTCGAGCGACGCGCGAGGGTCATGATACGCGTGTCGCTTGGCCCTTCCGCCTGCGTATACTCGCCGCGTGAAGCTCGTCGTCGCCATCGTCCACAACGAGGACGCCGGCGCCCTCGTCTCGGCGCTCCTCGAGAAGGACTACCGGGCCACACGCCTTCACTCGTCGGGTGGCTTCCTGCGCCAGTCGAACGCGACCGTCATGCTTGGGGTCGAGGACGATCAGGTCGACGAGGTCCTCTCGATCGTGCGCACCAACTGCATCTCCCGCACCCAGGTCGTCAACCCCATGCCGCCGATCATGGAGCCGGGCGAGTTCTTCATGCCGTACCCGGTCGAGGTCGAGCTGGGTGGCGCGACCGTCTTCGTCCTGCCCGTCGATCGGTTCGAGCGGCTCTAGCGCGGCGGCGAATGCCGTGATCGCGCCGTGGCTCGCTCGTCCAAGGGCGAACGTGACGCCGACGTGAGCCCCACTCGCCCGGACCTCGTGGAGTGCTGGGTCTTCCGCGTCCCGGAGCCGGGTCCTGCGTCCCACCGCGCACCGGGCGAGGCAGGGCCCGAGTTCCTGCTCATCCGCCGCGCACCAGGGCGCATCTTCCCGGGCCTCTGGCAGTGCGTCACCGGCGGCCCCGAGCCGGGCGAGCGGATCCCGATGGCCGTCCTGCGCGAGGTGGCCGAGGAGACCGGCATCGGGCCGGCTGCGATCGAGGCCTTCTATGACCTCGATATGGTTTCGTCCTTCTACGACGAAGGCCCAGACGCTGTCGTCAACGGCGCCATCTTCGCCCTGCGCGTTCGCGTGGATGTCGAGCCACATCTCTCCCACGAGCACGACGCCTTCCAGTGGGTGGCCGCCGACGAGGCCAGGACCTTGGCGGTCTGGCCGAGTTACGCCGAGAGCATCGATCGCGTTCGGCGCTGCCTCCTGCCGCCAGCCGATGCTCGCTGGTTCGAGCTCGGCCTCGATGGCCACCGGCTGCTGCGTTGAGGTCGCCGTCGAGGCACGCGACCGACCGGTGCCCGGCCCGTATACTCGCGGTCAATCCGCAGCAGGAGCGTCGATCGACGTGACGTCCGAAGCCACCTACGCCGGTCCCATGGTCCTGGACACAGCACCCACGCGCCGGCCATCGAAGGTGGATTCGTTGCGTCAGACGTATGGCTTCGACGACGTCTCGTTGGCGCCGGGGACATCTACCGTCGAGCCGGCGGACGTCCAGACCGCCGTCGAACTGGCCGGTATCCCGCTGGCCATCCCCATCCTGGCGTCGGCCATGGACGCCGTCGTCGACGCTCGATTCGCCGGCGAGCTGGCCAGACTGGGCGGCCTTGCCGTCCTGAATCTCGAAGGTGTCCAGGCCCGCTACGAGGACGCGGACACGGTCATCGAGCGGATCGCCACCGCGGCCGACGTCGACGTCCAGGCGCTCCTGGCCGAGGCCTATGTGGCTCCCATCCAGGAGGCGCTGGTGGCGCGCCGCATCGAGGCCATCCGTGCCACGGGGTCGCCGGTGGCGATCGCCGCCACGCCCGCCGCCGCGCGACGCTGGGGCCCGTTCTGCGCCGACCATGGCGCCGACCTCTTTCTGGTCCAGTCGCAGGTCTCCTCGGCGCGACACCTCGCAACGGGCTACGACCCACTCGATCTCGACGACTTCGTCAAGGCCATGCACATCCCCGTGGCTTGCGGGAACACGACCAACTTCGAGGCCGCCTATCAGCTCATGCGCCAGGGCGTTGCGGCCGTCTTCGTCGGCGTCGGCCCGGGCGCCGCCTGCACGACTCGGGAGGTGCTCGGCATCGGCGTGCCCCAGGTGACCGCCATCAGCGACGTGGCGGCGGCACGCGACACGTACCACGACGAGACGGGTCGCTATGTCCCCGTCGTGGCCGACGGGGGCATGCGGCGCGGGGGCGAACTGGCCAAGGCCATCGCGGCTGGCGCCGACGCGCTGATGATCGGCTCACCGCTCGCCCGTGCGGAAGAGGCGCCGGGCCGCGGCACGAGCTGGGGCATGGCCGCGCCGTCGCCGACGTTGCCGCGCGGCATGCGCATCAAGGTCGGCACGAGCGGGTCGCTCGAGCGCATCCTGTTCGGCCCGGCCCGCGTCACGGACGGCTCGGAGAACCTGGTCGGCGCCCTGTCCCAGTCGATGGCCGCCCTCGGCGCCAGGACGATCCGTGAGATGCAGCAGGTCGAGATGGTCTATGCGCCTGCGGTGGCCGTCGAAGGCAAGTCCTGGCAGCGGGGCCGCTGACTCGCTCGAGCGGACGAGCTCAGACCGGGTCGGCCCGCAGCGGCGGGAAACCGCGTGGCAGGTCGGCCACCAAGAGCCCGAAGAGTGCCTGCGGCAGATCCACGCCCCGCAGCCGGAAGGTGCCGAGGGCCACGACCTCCGCATCGATCGGCAGGTCATCGCCGATGGCTACGACCGCGGCCGAGCTGAGCACGATCTGGCCACCGTGCCCGACCGTGCCGACCCGCGCCGCGCGATGGATCTCCAGCCCGACGTAGCCCTCGTCGGTCAGCTCCGGCTCGCCCGTGTGCAACCCGATCCGGAGGCGCACGGCCTCGCCGTCCGCCCACTGCCGCACCGCGAGGCCTCGCTGGATGGCCAGGGCAGCCTGGACAGCGTCTGAGGGCTGCGCGAAGACGCCGAGATACTCGTCGGCGCGCGCGTCGACTTCGAGGCCGCCGGCCCGTCGAACGAGACTGGCCATGAAGTGCCGCACTTCGAGGAGCGTCTCAGGCCACCGATCGCCGAGGCGCGTGGCCAGGGCGGTCGAGCCTTCGATATCGGCGAAGAGCAGGGTCACCTGCCCGCGAGGCAGGCGTTGCGCGTCGGCCGTCTGGGCCCGCACGCTTGACTCGAGGCGCTCCCGTTCGACGGCCAGTCGCAGGGCGGTCGCAGCGGCAGCCAGGACGTCTGGCTCGGCGCGCAGGGCCGGGTCGTGGATGATGGCCGCCACGCGACGTGTGCCGTCGCCCACGAGCGTGGCGACCTGGTCGGCCGGTTCGTCGTCGGCAGGCAGGGCGCGCGAGCGACCATCGCCGTCGAGGTAGGTGCCCGCCGCGTCGGACCAGACGAGGACACGCAGCCCGTCGTCGTGGAGGGTCGCGCGAAGTGATCGCTCGATCTCCTCCGGCGAGGCCGCGCGGCCGATGGCCAGCGTCAGCTCCGCCACCGCTGTGCGGTCGAGTCGGGCGCGTACGAAGCCCACGAGGAGCGCGACCGGGACCGCCAGAGAGAACAGGAAGGCGACGCGCGAGATGACCACAGCCGAGCTCGGATCGCCGATCGTCAGCGCCCGACTCGCCACGCCGATCGACTCGAGGACGCCGGCGAAGAGGACCGGCCCGAGCGCTCGCCTGGCGGCCGGTGTCGCGCGCATCCAGCGCCATAGCAGGACGACCACGACTGCGGCTCCAAGGAGGCCGCTGGTCAGCAACGCCAGGCGGGTGACGGCGATGCTGACATCGGGCGACTGGATCAGGCGGAACGGGTTGGGTGGGCAGGAGAGGCAGTACGCGTCGGCGGTCGTGTCGACGCTCACCAGCTGGAGGACGACGAGCACGGAGAACGCAGCGACGATGCAGCCGAAGAGGACGCGGGGCGTCCGCCGGCCCAGGCGGCCGCTCGGGAAGGCCAGCAGGACGTAGGCCAGGATGACCTCGTTGATGCCCAGCAAGGCCCGGCTCAGGACGGCCACCTCGGGCATGGCGATCGAGCGCGCCATGGCCACCAGGATGCCGCCCCCGACCCCCATCATGAGGCGGCCGATGCGGTTCTCGGGTCGACGGCGCCAGGCGATCGCGCCGGCCACGAAGTAGGCAGACGCGATGGTCGCGAACTCCCAGGGCGGCACGACCGTCGCCGGCACCCCGGTCGCTCCGACCCAGCCGAGCCCGACGGCCGCCAAGATGCCCACGACCGCGAGCGGGATGGCCAGCGACGCGCGACGAACGTGCACGCAGGCATCGTGCGCGCTGGTCAGGGCCCTCGTCCACCTCGGTGATCCTGCCGACCACCTCGGCGAACGTGTCAATCTCCTCGGTGATCGTGCCGATCTCGGCATCCGAGCGGACTCCGTTAGACTTGCCTCGGCGTCCATCGACGCCGGAGGAGGTCAGCGGCCCTGACGGAGCACGATCGACCGACGGTCACCAAGCGCGGTACGACCGTCCATGGTGAGCCTGCCAACGCGGGCCACCGCGTGCTCGCGCCCGACGACGCAGAGGTCGAGGCCTATCTCGAGGTGGCGCTCGACGCACCGCCGCCGGACCGCTCGCCCGATGACCGCCCGGCGTCCATCGACGGCGCCGGCCCGTCCACGTCGCCCGACTCGGTCGTCGTGCTCGACTTCGGGAGCCAGTTCGCGCAGCTCATCGCGCGCCGCGTACGTGAGCTGAACGTCTACTCGGAACTGCTGCCGCACGACACGCCATGGGTCGAGATCGAGCGACGCGCCCCCCGCGCGGTGATCCTCTCCGGGGGACCGAAGAGCGTCTATGACGCGGACGCGCCGAAACCAGATCCGGCCATCTGGGCCGGCCACATCCCTGTCCTCGGCATCTGCTACGGCGCGCAGCTGATGGCGCACGAGCTGGGTGGCGATGTGGTGCCGACGGCCAAGCGAGAGTACGGCCCGGCCACGGTCAGCATCACCACCGAGGACGGCTTGTTCATCGGGCTCGATCGTCAGCAACCGGTCTGGATGAGCCATGGCGACTCCATCACCCGGATGCCGGCGGGCTTCATCTCGACCGCCCTGACCGACTCGACACCGTTCGCCGGCATGGTCGACCCGAGTCGCAACCTATATGGCATCCAGTTCCATCCCGAGGTCGTCCACACGCCCCATGGTCGGGATGTCCTGCGCAACTTCGTGATCGGCATCGCGGGCGCTCGCCCGAGCTGGACACCGGCTGCCTTCGTGGAATCCACGGTGACAGCGATCCGTCAGCGTGTCGATGCCCACGCCAAGGCGACCGGGTCGACGGGCCAGGTCATCTGCGCCCTGTCCGGCGGCGTCGATTCAGCCGTCGCGGCGGCCCTGGTCCACCGCGCCGTGGGCGACCGATTGACCTGCATCTACGTCGATCACGGCTTGATGCGCAAGAAGGAGTCCGAGCTCTTGCGGGCGACCTTCGAGCACAACCTGGGCATGAACCTGGTGATGGTCGACGCTCGCGCCCGATTCCTCGCCCGCCTGGCTGGGGTCGAGGACCCTGAGGCAAAGCGGCGCATCATCGGCGACGAGTTCATCCGCGTCTTCGAGGAAGAGGCTGCGCGGATCGGCGCCATCGACTTCCTGACGCAGGGCACCCTGTACCCCGACGTCATCGAGTCGACCGCCCCGGAGACGAAGGCGGCCCAGAAGATCAAGACGCACCACAACGTCGGTGGCCTGCCGGCCGACCTGCGTTTCCAGCTCATCGAACCGCTCCGCTACCTCTTCAAGGACGAGGTTCGTGCCGTCGGCGCGGAGATGGGCCTGCCCGAAGCGATGGTCCATCGACAGCCGTTCCCTGGTCCCGGCCTGGCCATTCGGATCATCGGCGAGGTCACCGCCGAGCGGCTGGAGACACTGCGCGAAGCTGACTGGATCGTCATCGACGAGATCAAGGCGGCCGGGCTGTACCGGAACGTCTGGCAGTCGTTCGCCATCCTGACGCCGGTCCGCAGCGTGGGCGTCATGGGCGACGGTCGGACCTACGCCAACGTCGTCGCCATCCGTGCCGTGACCAGCGAGGACGGTATGACGGCGGATTGGGCCAAGCTGCCGTACGACGTGCTGGCCACGATCTCCAGCCGCATCGTGAACGAAGTGCCGGGCGTCAATCGCGTGGTCTACGACATCAGCTCAAAGCCGCCAGCGACCATCGAGTGGGAGTGACCATCGGGGGACTCCACGACCGGTACCCCGTGCGCTAGCATCCGGGCCATGAACGAGGAGCGACCACCCACCGCCGAGTCGGCCGATCAGCCCGACGACGCGTCCGTGCGTCCAGCGGCCCCCGCGTCCGCCGACCCGTCTGGTGATGCATCGGCGGTCGCTCATGGCGGCGAGCCGGAGTCCGTCGAGTCGCTCGTGGATGAGCTCGAGATCGTCGCCGAACGAGCGGCCGCCAGCACAGACGATGGAGACCTCGCATTCGGGGAGCATCTCGACCCGGAGACGCTCGCCTTCGGGGCTCCGAAACCCCAGGCCATCGTCTGCCAGTGGTGCAACGGTGCGCTCGAGACCGCCGACTTGGACGTCTGTCCCCACTGCGGCTCCCGCCTCAGGCCGACCGATGACGACCTCATCGTGCCCGGTGTCACGACGCTCTCCGCCGAGGCCGCGCGAGCCCTCGAGCTGGTCGAGATCCAGCGCAATCGCGAGGCGGCCAAGACGGGCCAGGCGATGTATACGACCCCCAGCCTGGCCACGGCAGCCGCCGTCGTTCCGGCCCCCGACGAGGCCACCGTCGAGGCCGCCAACCGCCCGCCGGACGACGAGGTTCGCCGGGTCATGCTCGAGATGGAGCTCGAAGCGAGGCAGGCCCGCGCAGCGGCCGCTGCCCGATCAGACATCGAGGCCATGATCGTGGCGGATGCCGCCGCTGAGGCAGAAGCGTCCGACGATGAACGCGACGGGCCCGAAGGGCCTGATGGCGCTGCCGACCTCGATGCCGCCGCCGAACCCGACACTGCGGCCCAGCCCGGCGGCCCGCCTCATGCCGACGCGAGCACGCTGAACGGCCCCGAGGTCGAACCCAAGGTCTGACCAAACCGCGCCATCGCCCGCCTCGCCAAGTCCGGAGCCTGATGACCGCCCGTCGAGGAGCTTTCTGACTCGCCACTAGACTTCGGCCGTGGCCAGCCGCCTCCCGACCCCGGGTCCATCGTTCGCCCGCGAGCGCATCGTGCGCCTCCACGCAGGCCCGGCCGATCCTGGGATCGCAGTCAGAGTCGGCATGAGCCACCCGACGGAGACCGACGACGGTTGGTGGTTGGCGCACTTGTGGGCCTTCGATGCCGACGGCATCATCGACACGATCTCGATCGCGCCTCGCACGGGACCGCCGCCCCAGCCACCCCTGATGGTCATCGGGCCGACCTTCGCGGGCGCCTTGGCCGGGTTCATCGCCGAGGAGGACGGTCGGCGGCTGGTCCGCCTCAAGCTCCATCCTGCAGAGGACGAGGGGCGCCCCTGGGAGCGGCCGTGCATCGTCCAGCTGGCCGTCAAGTGGGACCCGGTCCGGGCGGCAACGATGCGCACCAACGAGCTGGCGGGAGAGGTGGTCGAGGCCTTCGCACGGGCGCTCGACGCGGCCGGCACGCCCGGGTGATCATCGGGCGACGCCT
>JBEVDC010000019.1:0-8483 GCA_040514195.1 Candidatus Limnocylindrales bacterium
GGCGGGCGAAGCTGACCGTAGCCAGGTCCCTACCCCGGCCAGGAGTGCGCCGTTCCCGAGCGGCACGTACGCCGTCGCGACGGGCGGCAACCGATCCGCCAGGCCACCATCGGTGACCTCGGCCGCCATCGTCCCGTTGCCGATGGCTATTCGAGGCTCCTGGCCATCGACGATGAGCAACCCGCCCCCGCTCGCCGCCTCGGCTTCGCAGGCCTCACGGGCGGCATCGAAGTCGTGGCCGGCGACGACCACACGGGCACCCAGCGCGCGCATGCGTCCGACTTTCGTAGCCGGCGTCGTCTCGGCGACGTAGACGGTGGCCGGGACGCCCGCAGCGCGGCAGGCATAGGCGACGCCCTGGCCGAAGTTGCCCGAGGAGGCCACGATCGCCCCATGATCTGACCGCAGCCGCCCCTCCCGCACCAGCGCGTTGACCGCCAGCCACGCACCACGGCCCTTGAAGGCACGGATGGGATTGAGCGTCTCGACCTTGACCACGACCGGCACCCCGAGCCGCATCGAGAGGCCTTCGTGGACGTACTGGGGCGAGTCGCGAAAGACCGGTGCGATAGCGGGCTGGGCCGCCCGGATGTCATCTGCCGTGAAACGGGACACCATCGCCGCGCCTCGACCGGGTCAGGGCTCGGCTCGGGCTGAACGCCATCGTTCCGCGGCAAGGCGCAGGGCGGCGGCCAGCGATGGCGCCACACGGCCCCTGACGCGCACGTCGCGCTCCCGGTAGCTGACATCGACCGTGCCACGCTCGCGGACGCGCGCCAGGAGCTCGCCGTCCGAATACGGGACCGCGACATCCACCTCTTCCCAGAGCTCTGCGAGCAACGTGGAGAGGCGCGTGCGCAGCGTGTCCAGGCCGTACCCGGTGAGCGCGGAGACCGGCACCCCCTCCCCCACCACCGGTGCCGGTCGGTCGCCGTCGTTGGCGGCAGGGTCGACGAGGTCGGCCTTGTTGAAGGCCACGAGGCGCGGCTTGTCGCCAGCCCCGAGCTCCTCGAGCACGAGCTGGACCGTGGCCCGATGCTCGGGCATGTGGGCGTCCGAGAGATCGGCCACCTCGAGCAGGACGTCGGCCCGGTTGACCTCCTCGAGCGTGGCTCGGAAGGCATCCACGAGCTGGTGCGGCAGCTTGTGGATGAAGCCCACGGTGTCGGTCGCGATGGCGCTCTGGCCGTCACCGAGCTTGACCGCGCGGCTCGTGGGGTCGAGCGTGGCGAAGAGCTGGTCCGCGGTCAGGGCGGCCTGGGCGCCGACCAGGGCATTGAGCATGGTCGACTTGCCGGCGTTCGTATAGCCCACGATGGCCACCGTCGGGACGAGGCGCCGGTCTCGCGAGCGCGCCGTCGTCTCGCGTTGCCGGCGGACGCCCTCCACCCGTTCCTTGAGCTTCTTGATCTTGTCGCGGATGATCCTCCGGTCGGTCTCCAGCTGTGTCTCGCCCGGCCCGCGCGTGCCGATGCCGCCGCCCGTCCGGGACAGGTGGGTCCACATGCGCGTCAGGCGCGGGAGCTGATACTCGAGCTGCGCGAGCTCGACCTGGAGTCGGCCCTCGTGGGTCTTGGCGTGCTGGGCGAAGATGTCCAGGATCAGGCCGCTCCGATCGAGGACCTTGACCTTGAGCAAGCTCTCGAGGGCCTTCTGCTGGTTGGGCGAGAGCTCGTCATCGGCCACGAGGAGCGTGAAGCCGGTCTCCGACTTGGCGTCGAGCAGCTCCTCAGCCTTGCCTTTGCCGAGGTACCAGTTGGGGTCGATGTGGCGGCGGTTCTGCCACTCGGCGCCCACCACCTCAGCTCCGGCGGTGTCGGCCAGCGCGCCGAGCTCGTCGAGCGATGCCTCGGCCGACCAGCCCGGATCGGCGCCCGTGTCGACGGCGATGAGGAAGGCACGTTCCTGCGGTGGGGCCAGCTCGATGAGCGTGGTCGATGGCACCTGCGCAGCATAGCCGCCGCGCGATCGAACCCTCAGGCCCCGATGAGCCGCCGTGCTGCGTCGATCGCCGCGCTCACCGGGTCCGATGCGTCGAGCCAGCCGATGCCGGGTTCCGACCGGAACCACGTCGCCTGGCGTCGCGCATAGGCGCGCGTGCGCCCGACGTCCCGAGCGATCGCCGTCGGGACGTCGATCTCGCCGTCGGCCACGGCCAGCGCCTCGAAGTAGCCGAAGGCGCTGAAGGCCCGGGCATGGATGCCGTAGCGGGCTCGGATCCCGACCGCCTCGTCGACCAGCCCGCCGGCGAATTGCTCCGCCGCTCGGGTTTCGATGCGGGTGTCCTGCTCGGCGCGCGGCAGCCGAAGGCCGATCCAGGACGTCGGTGCGGGATAGCCGCGTGGCGGCTCTGGGAGCCGATCACCCACGATGCGGGCCCGTTCCAGCGCCCGGACGACGCGGCGAGGGTTGGCGAGGTGCGTGTGCGCGGAGAGTTTGGGGGCGACAGCTTGCAGCTCGGCCACGAGCGGCGCCAGGCCGCCTGCGGTCAGTCTGGCCTCGAGCTCGGCCCGGATCGCCGGATCGGCGTCGGACGCGTCGAGCGGCACGCCGCGCGCAACGCTTCGTAGATAGAGCCCGGTGCCACCGACGAGGATCGCCCATCGGCCACTGGCCACGCTGCCCGGCAGGACGCCGTAGACGTGGCGCTGGAAGTCGGCTGCCGTGAAGAGCTGGTTGGGATCTACGAGGTCGAGTCCGAAGTGCGGCACGCGGGCGCGGTCGGCGGCCGAGACCTTGGCCGTGCCGACATCCATCTCCCGGAAGACCTGGCGAGAGTCGGCACTGATGATCGTGGCCCCGCCGATCGCGTCCGCGATGGCCAGCGAAAGCCGGGTCTTGCCGGTCGCCGTGCCGCCGGCGATGACGAGTAGCGGTGGATACGGCCCCATGTCCGGTGCGGCTGGCGGGTCTGGGGTCGCCTCCAGGTTCACCCGAGCAGTCGGCCGACGAGCGCGTAGGGGCCCGCTCGCTCGATGCGCGCCACGACGAGCTGCCCGACGAGACGCGGGTCCCCTTCGACGTGCACCAGACGGTTTTGGCGATTCCGGCCCGTGAGCTGGCGTGTCGCGGCCGCATCCGCGGCCGCATCCTTGGCGGGCGCCTCCGCGTGGTCATCACCTCGCTTGCCGTTCTGGGGCTCCACGTGATCATGGCCGCGCCGGGTCTGGACGGATTCCACGAGTACTTCCGTCTCGCGCCCCACCCAGCGCTGGTTGCGTCGGAGGCCGATCGCCTCCTGGACTGCCAGGAGGGCGTTCAGCCGGCGGCGCTTCTCCGCCGCCGGCACGTCGTCGGCCAGGCGCGCGGCGGGCGTGCCCGGGCGTGGCGAGAAGGCGGCCGCGAAGACTTGGTCGTAGCCGACCGTGCGAAGGAGCGTCAGCGACGCTTCGAAGTGGGCGTCGGTCTCGCCGCAGAAGCCGACGATCACGTCCGTCGTCAGGCTGATGTCGGGGATCGCGGCCCGCAGGCGCGCCACGAGGCCGAGATACGCCTCGACCGTGTACTGGCGCCCCATCCGGCGCAGGACCGCGTCGTCGCCTGACTGGACCGGCAGATGCAGGTGCTCACAGACCGAGGGGCACTCAGCCATGGCGGCGATGAGGCGGTCGGTCAAGTCCCAGGGGTGCGATGTGATGAAGCGGAGGCGCGGGATGGCGGGCTGTCCGTCGGCGGTCCGCAGGCCGTCGATGGCCCGCAGCAGCGCCGCGATGTCCGGCCGGCCGTCGAGATCGAGCCGTCGCCCCAGCTCGCGTCGACCGTGGATGGCGGCAAATCGTGGATCGGACGCCAGGTCGTGGCCGTAGGAGTTGACGTTCTGGCCGAGGAGCGTGACCTCGCGATAGCCACGTTCGGCGAGCGATCTGGCTTCGTCGACGACCTCGTCGAATGGCCGGCTCCGCTCGGGCCCGCGGCTGAACGGCACGATGCAGTAGGTGCACGTCTTGTCGCAACCGTAGATGATCGGCACCCATGCCTGCGTCGCGCTGCCACGCGCGACGCGCCCCTCCCCCACCGCCGCCGCCCGCGTGGCGGGCAGGTGGTCTGCCGTCGCGGCGATCGAGACGCCGACGCGCTGGAAGGCGGCAGCAGCTGGGCGCGCCGTCGCTGACGACGCCGTGTCGGACATCGCCATGGCGGGTGACGCGACCGTGGACCGCAGGGCACCCGGGGCGGTGCTCGACGTGAGCCCGAGGCGGGCCACCAGCTCGGGTTCCTCGTCCGGGCGGAGGAAGAGATCCACGGCTGGGTATCGTCGGGGTAGCCGGGCGACGTTGTCGGCCCGCACGGCGCAGCCCGTGAGCACGACCCGCAGGCCGGGGTTGGCCGACTTGAGGCGCTCGAGGGCGCCCATCCGGCCGATCACCTTCTGCTCCGCAGCCTCGCGGATGGCGCAGGTGTTGATGACCACGAGGTCCGCCGCCTCGAGCGACGGAGCCTCATCGCAGCCTGCGGCCAGCAGCGCGCCCGCCATCTCCTCGGAGTCGCTTCGGTTCATCTGGCAGCCGAGCGTCCAGACGTGGAAGCGCGGCAGGATCAGGTCCTCGGTCGCGAACTCGGCCAGCCGCCCCGGGGCCCGTACGGCCTCGCGACCAGCCGTCGGACGCGACAGCAGGCCGGCATCGACGACGGGCAGCTCGCGCAGGGTCATCGGTCGGCTCGCGCGGCGTCGAGCGCGGCCAGGAAGGCCCCCTCGACCGCATCGGGGACACGCAGGTGGGCCGTCGCCTCCGGATAGGACATCTCGTCGCCATGGTAGTCGCTGCCCCCGGTGGCCACGAGCCTGCGCGACGCGGCGAACGCGGCCAGTGCCTTGACCTCCCCAGTCGTGAAGGGGCGGCCGTGCCCCGCATAGTGGACCTCGAGGCCGCCGAGGCCCCAGCGGACGAGACGATCCACGATGAATCGTCGCTCGACCGCTTCCCGGAAGTGGGCCAGGACTGCCAGGCCTCCGGCTGCCCGGATGGCGTCGATGGCGGTACGAGGATCGAGTCCCTGGCGCGGCACGTAGCCCGGCCGGTCGCGGCCGAGCACGCGCGCAAAGGCATCCTCGACGCTCGTCGCGTAGCCGGACTGCACCATCGCCCGCGCCACGTGCGGCCGGCCGATGCTCGTCGGGTCGGTCTCGGCCACGATGGCGGCGAGGTCTTCGTCAACAGGCATGCCCAGGTGCCGGAGGCGGACGAGCATCTCGGCCACGCGCACACCGCGGCCCGCCCGTTGGCGTTCGAGGGCCGCCTCGAAGTCTGGGTCGGCCTCGTCCATCCCGAAACCCAGGATGTGGAGTTCGCCCTCCCAAAGCGTCGGGTCGTCGGCCACGCTGTTGATCTCGACCGCGCCGATGAGCCGGGGTCCCGGCGGGACGGCCATCGGCGCACCCTCGACGCCCAGGCCAAGGACTCGAAGCTCGCGCACGCCTTCGAGCGTGTCGTGGTCGCTGAGCGCGACCAGGCGACGTCCTGCGGCCGCCATCTGGCGATAGAGCTCGGCCGGTGGCAGGAGCCCATCAGAGCGCGCCGAGTGCGTGTGGAGATCGATCCGCGACGCTCCCCCGAGCCGCTCGGTCAGGTCCGCCCCGACCGCGGTAGCCGCCTCCGGGCGTTGCTCGGTGGCGCCCAGCGTCAGACCTCGACGATGCGCGCCAGGCGCTCGAGTGCCAGCGCGCGACCGGACCCGGCGTCGATGTCGATGATCAAGCCGTTGAAGACGACCGGTCCCTCCCCCACCTCGAAGCGCGTCGGCAACGCGGTCATGAAGCGCGGCAGCACGGTGGCCGGATCGAAGCCGATGACGCTCCAGACCGGGCCGGTCATACCCACGTCGGACTGATAGGCGGTGCCGCGCCGCAGGATGCGCTCGTCGGCGGTGGGCACGTGGGTGTGCGTGCCGACCACGGCGCTGACACGACCGTCGAGGTGGACGCCGAGGGCGTTCTTCTCGCTCGTCAGCTCACAGTGAAAGTCCACCAGGCGGATCGGCGGCAGCTCGTCGGCGCCGTCGTCAAGGAGGGTGTCGGCGACCGTGAACGGGTTCTCGATGGGCTGCATGTACGTCCGGCCCTGGAGGTTGATGACCGCGATCTCGGAGCCGTCGGCGGCATGGAAGATGCCCCAGCCGCGGCCCGGCACGCCCGCCTCGCCGTAGTTGAGCGGTCGCAGGATCCGCGATTCTCGATCCAGCTCGGGGTAGATCTCGCGCTTGTCCCAGATGTGGTTGCCGCTCGTGATGACGTCGACGCCCGCCTCGAGGACCATCCGCGCGGTCGCCGCCGTGAGGCCCATGCCGCCGGCCAGGTTCTCGCCGTTGGCTGTCACGAAGTCGATGCCACGGGCGTCGCGCAGCTCGGGGATCAGCCGTTCGGCGGCGAGCCTGCCGGGCTTGCCGATGAGGTCGCCGACCATGAGCACCCGGACGATGCCGGCGTCCGCACGTTCGGGGGCGACCGGCAGCCGGTCGGCCGCCAGGACGAGCCGGGCGTCGCGGGGATCCACGGCGCCCACGTCCGGCGGCGCTACTTGGCGTACTCGACGGCGCGCGTCTCGCGGATGACGGTGACCTTGATCTGGCCCGGATAGGTCAACGACTCCTCGATCTTGCGCACGATGTCGCGCGCCAGGCGCATCGAGGCCAGGTCGTCGATCTCCTCCGGGCGGACGAGGATACGGACCTCGCGGCCGGCCTGGACGGCGAACGACTTCTCGACGCCCTCGAAGCTGTTGGCGATGGCCTGGAGGTCCTCGAGGCGCTTGACATAGGCGTCCATCGACTCACCGCGGGCGCCCGGGCGACTGGCGCTGATGGCGTCTGCGATCTGCACGATGGGTGCCTCGACGCACGCGTATTCGACCTCCTGGTGGTGCGCCGCGATGGCGTTGATGACCTTCATGGGCAGATTGTTGCGCTGCGCGATCTGGCCGCCGATCGCGGCGTGGGGGCCCTCGATCTCGTGGTCCACGGCCTTGCCGATGTCGTGGAGCAGGCCACCCATCTTGGCGATCTGGATGTCGGCGCCGGTCTCAGCCGCGATGATCGACGCCAGTCGACTCGTCTCGATCGAGTGCTGGAGGACGTTCTGCCCGTACGACGTGCGGAACTTGAGGCGCCCGAGGAGCTTGACCATCTCCGGCGGCAGGCCCGGCACGCCGGCCTCGTAGGCCGCCGCTTCGCCGGTCTGGCGGATGATGATGTCGACTTCGGCGCGCGCCTTGTTGACGACCTCCTCGATGCGTCCCGGATGGATGCGGCCATCCTGGATGAGCTTCGTCAGGGCGAGGCGCGCCACCTCCCGGCGGACGGGGTCGAAGCCACTCAGGACGACCGACTCGGGGGTGTCGTCGATGATCAGGTCCACGCCGGTGGCCTGCTCGAGGGCGCGGATGTTGCGGCCCTCACGGCCGATGATGCGGCCCTTCATCTCGTCCGACGGGAGCGGCACGACGGTGACCGTCATCTCGGCGGTATGGTCGGCCATCACGCGCTGGATGGCGGTAACGACGACGTCGCGCGCCTTTTCCTCGGCCTCATCACGGGCCTTGCGCTCGATGGCCCGGGCGATGCGAACCGCGTCATTCTCGGCTTCCGCGCGGACGGCCTCGAGGAGCTGCGCTCTGGCCTCGTCGCGGTTCATCTGGCTGACTCGCTCGAGCGCCGCGACCTGCTCGAGCTTGGCCCGGGAGAGCTCCTCCCGATGGAGATCCAGCTCGCGCTCGCGGTCGAGGAGCTTGCGGTCGCGAGCCTCGAGCATTTCCGAGCGCTCGTCAAGCTGCGCATCCCGTTGCAAGAGCCGATTCTCGAAGGTGCCGATCTCGGCCCGCTTGGCCCGTGCGTCGTCCTCGGCCTCGCGTTGCAGCCGTACCTGCTCTTCCTTGCCCTGGAGGATGAGGTCCTTCTGCCGGGCCTGCGCCTCGGCGATGATGCGGCCGGACTTCTCTTGCGCGTGCTTGACCGCCTGGCTGCCCCAGTAGCCGCGCACGACGTAGCCGAGGGCGATCCCGGCGCCCAGGGCGATGACGATGCCCAGCGCCAGATACAAGGATTCCATGGCTCCCTCCGTCCAGCGTCCCGCTGGAGGTCTGTCGGTCTCGGGCGACGCGCCCATCGCGTCGGCGACGCGCCAGGGCTGGCACGTCGGCGGAAGGCTCGCCCTCCTCGGCGCGCTGGCCGGGCGACCCGACCGTTGTCCCGCGGAGGACGTCAGAACGAATGCTGGTCGGAAGCCTACGCCCGGGACATGGGGGCGTCAAACGCCGTCGGCGGCTCCCTCGACAGGCTCGTCGTCAGTCCCGTCGACGACCGGATCGGCGCCCGAATCGGCGGCCACGCGCGCGCAGACGTCGGGTGAGAAACCGTTCCGAGCGAGCAGCGCGTACGCCTTCTGACGTCGCCTGCGCGGGTCGGGCTCACGGGCCAGCGCTGCCGCCCGCCGTGCCAGCAGCCGCCGCGCGGCGATCTCGTCCGCATGGTCACCGGGTGTCCCCGCGGTC